>VYDC01000191.1 GCA_009843585.1 Chloroflexota bacterium
GGTCGTGCGCGACGGCGTGGAGCCCCTGATCCGGCGCCTCGAGACCTACGCGCGCGAGTACCTGGGGAGGGACGACGAGGGACGCGAGCGCTACTACTACGAGGTGCGGGCTCAGGAGCCCGCGGACGAGGTGGAACGCGCGGCGCGGATGCTCTTCCTCAACCGCACCTGCTACAACGGCCTCTACCGGGTGAACCGCGCCGGGCGCTTCAACGTGCCGCACGGGCGCTACGTCCGGCCGCGCATCCTCGACGCGGACGCCCTCCGCCGCGCCTCGCGCGCGCTCGCGCGGGTCGATCTGCGCTCGGTCGACGTCGGCGACGCCGGCGCCGACGCCGAGGCCGGCGACTTCGTCTACATCGACCCGCCCTTCGTCCCGCTCTCGGAGACGTCGAGCTTCACCGACTACACGACGGGGAGGTTCGGGATGCGAGAGCAGCTCGAGCTGCGCTGGCTCATCGACGAGCTGACCGAGCGCGGCGTGCTCGTGATGCTCTCGAACTCCGACGTCGACTGGGTGCACACGGCCTACGAGACGGCCCGATACCGGGCGGGCGAGGCGTTCGCGCACCACAGGATCGACCGCGTGCCGGCGCGCCGCATGATCAACTCCCGCGGCGACCGGAGGTCGCCCGTCGACGAGCTCGTGGTGATGAACCCGCCGCTCGTGGAGGCGCTCCGCCGCGGCGCGGCGCGCTAGGGCCGTGCGGGGCGGGTGTCCGTGGCCCTATTCCCCGATCAGGAAGTAGAGGCGCAGCCAGGCCTCCAGGTCGGCGTAGTCGACGCCCTTCCCGGTCGAGAGCATGTAGTAGCGGATGTGCTCCGTGAAGCCGGGCCCGGCGAAGCAGATCAGCCCGTCGATAGGCCAGGCGGCGATGTCCTGGATCGTCGCCGGGATCTTCTCCTCCGCGGTGCCCTTGCTGCCCTGGAACTTGCACTCGATGCCGAGCGCGCGGCGGCTCTCGCGATCGGTCAGGACCAGGTCGATCCGGCGGCGCGCGCCCCAGATGCGCCGGCCGACGAGGAGCTGCCGCCTGACCTCGAGCCCCAGCCGCTCCCCGAGGGCGGCGCAGAGATCCTCGAGCTCCCGCGCGTTCTCGGGCTCCCGGCGGGTCCCCGGCACGGCGCCCGGCCGGCGCCTTCAGCCCGTGGCGGGCGCCGGCACGAGGTCGCGCAGCGAGGCGATCTCGGCGGCGGCGGTGCGCAGGAATCGGCTGTCGGCGCCGAGCATCACCATCTGGAAGCCGTCCTCGATGTAGCGGCGGGAGTACCCGGCGCTGTGCGTGTGGATCCCGGGCGTGACGCCGTGCCTCAGGCAGGCGGCGAGCACCGCCGCGACGGCGGCGGCGTGCCGGGGGTCGGCGTTGTCGCCGGTCGGCTCGATCCCGAGCGCGTACGCGAGGTCGGAGGGACCGACGTAGGCGGCGTCGACGCCGGGGGTCGAGAGGATCCCGTCGAGGTTCTGAAGCGCCTCGGCTGTCTCGATCATCACGACGCAGGCGATCTCGGCGTTCGCGTGCTCCGCGTAGTCGTGTCCGCCGTAGAGGGTGCCGCGCGCGGCGCCCGAGGAGCGGATCCCGTCCGGCGGGTAGCGGCAGGCGGCGACGGCGCGGGCCGCCTCCTCCGCGGTGGAGACCAGCGGCACGATCACCCCGTAGGCGCCGGCATCGAGCGCCTGCATGATCGGCGCGGGATCGTTCCACGGCACGCGGACGAGCGGGACGACGTCGGTCGTCGAGATCGCCTGCAGCATGGTGACGGCGTCGCCGAAGTCGATGAGGCCGTGCTGCATGTCGACGCAGAGCCAGTCGAAGCCCTGGTGGGCCATCAGCTCCGCCGAGAACGCGGACTCGATGGTGAGCCAGCCGCCCAGCGTGGCCCGGCCCTCGCGCCAGGCCGCCTTCAGTCGGTTCGGTCGGATGGGCTCCTCCCCCCTCTCCCCGCGGTCGCGCGGCGCGGCCGCCTCGGTGAGGATCGGCAGGGGGCGCCGGCGCTGTCAATCGGCGGGGGGGAGCGACGATGAGCACGACCCGCGAGATCATCCGGACCGCCATCGGTCCCCTCTTCGTCGGCGCGTCGGGGGCCGGGCTGCACCGCGTCGACTTCGTCCGCCCGGGGCGCGACGAGGCGTGGCTCGACTCGGCCCTCGAGCTCGACGCCGCCCGGGCCCGAGACGCGGCGCCAGCGGGCTCCGCGCGGGCGACGCTCGCAGAGGCGCTCGGGCAGCTCGACGCGTACTTCCGCGGGCGCCCGGTCGAGTTCGCGCTCCCGCTCGCGCCGCGCGGGACGGCGTTCCAGCGCGCGGTGTGGTCGACGCTGTGCGCCATCCCCGCGGGCGAGCGGCGTAGCTACCGGCAGATCGCCGGCGCCGTCGAACGCCCGAACGGCGCGCGCGCGGTGGGGCAGGCCGTCTCACGCAACCCCCTCGCCGTCGTCGTGCCCTGTCACCGCGTGGTGGGATCGGACGGCTCGCTCACGGGGTACGCCGGCGGGATCGAGCGCAAGCGCTGGCTGCTCGCCCGCGACGCCGAGGCGAGCCCCGGGCCGGCGCGGTAGGGGGACGGCCCGCCGGAGGCCCCGCCGCCGCCCCGGCGGGACGCTCGCGCGCGCGCCCTCCTTTCGCGATGATCGGCGCCGGGGACGTCGCGGTCGGGCGCCGGCGCGCACGGCTCGCCTCGGGCGCGCGGGCGGCGGCCTTGGATCCGGGGAGGCGTGATGGAGCGTCGCGTCGTGATCGCGGCCATCTTCGCGCACGCCATGACGCACGGGATGGAGGTGGCGTTCGCCGCCCTGCTCCTGCGCATCGGTGCGGAGTTCGGGGCCGGCCTCGCGGCGCTCGGCATCGTCGCCAACGCCGGCACGATCACCTTCGGCAGCACGGCGATCCCGGCCGGCTACCTCTCCGACCGCTACGGCGAGCGCGCCGTGATCGCCTTCTCGATGGCCGGGGGCGCCGCGCTCTGCGTCCTCACGGCGGCGGCGCCGAACCTGACGCTGCTCGCCGTCGCCCTCGCCCTGCTCGGCGCGGCCATCGGCCTCTACCACCCGCCGGGAACGGCGATGGTGGCGACGCTGTCGGCGCGGCGCGGGCGCGCGCTCGCCCGCCACGGCGTCGGCGGGAACATCGGCCTCGGGGTCGCGCCGGCCCTGGTGACGGCGGTGGCGATCGTCGCCGACTGGCGAGCCGCCTATCTGGTGCTGGGCGCGCTCGCGCTCTCAGCCGCCGTCGTGGTGTGGCGGCTCGTGCCGGGCCGCGACGAGGCGGAGCGCGAACGCCGGCGACTGCGCGCCCGGGAGCTGGCCGACCCGCGCCGCCGCGCCGGCTCGACCCCGCCCCGCGAGCGCTCCTGGGTGATGCCGTCTCTGCTCCTGGTCTACTTCGCCGCCGTGGGCCAGGGCTTCGTCTACCGCGGCGCGATCACCTTCCTGCCGGCGCACCTGGAGCGGAACCTCCAGCTCTCGGTGCTGGGCTGGGACGCCGAGGCGATGGCCGGGGCGACGGCGACGCTCGTCCTGCTGATCGGGATCGGCGGGCAGCTCCTGGGCGGGCGGATGATCGACCGCATGTTCTCCGAGCGCGCCGCCCTGCTCTTCACCGTGGCGCTCGTCCCGGCCCTGCTCCTGATGGCGCCGGCGACGGGGTGGCTGCTCGTGCTCGCCTCCATCGGCTTCGTGCTGGGGAACTGGGGCCAGCAACCGGTCTTCAACTCCCTGATGGCCGACTACGCCCCCGGCGGCGCGCTCGGGCGCGCCTTCGGCTTCCAGTTCTTCATGGCCTTCGGGCTCGGATCGGTCTCGGGCTCGCTGTCGGGGATCGTCGCCGAGCGCGCCGGGACCGGGGCCGCCTTCGTCCTCCTCGCCGCCGCCGCGCTGGCGATGCTGGTCGCCCTCCTGTTCGTGCTCGCGGGCGCGGAGCGGCGACGCCACCGGAGCGCGTCGGCGCTCGCCGCCCGCGAGGGCGCCTGAGCGGGGCGGCCGGCCGGGGTCTCTAGCTCCAGCCGTCGACCAGGGGCACGAGCTCGGGCAGGCGCTCGATCACGGCGTCGGGCTCCACCGCGTAGGGCGGCACGTGGGGGTTCGGGCGCAGCACCGCGCGCATCCCGACGGAGCGCGCCCCGTGCACGTCGTCGAAGGGGCGGTCCCCGACGAAGACCGTCCTCGCCGGGTCGGGGCGGCCGACGGCGTCGAGCGCGGCGCGGAAGGCGAGCTCGTGCGGCTTCATGTACGGGAGCTCGCTCGTGTAGACGCGCGCGTCGATGAGGCCGGCCAGGTCGTCGCGCTCGAGGAAGCGCTCGTGGAAGGCCCGCGGCCAGTGCGTGTTGGAGAGCATCCCGATGGCGATCCCGCGCTCGCGCAGGGCCAGGAGCGTCCCCGCGGCCTCCGGGTCGTGGACGATGTGCGGCGTCCAGGCGTCGAGGTAGTGCAGACCGGCCTCCTCGAGCACGGCGCCCGCCACGTCGACGCCCAGATCGCTCGCGGCGTCCCGGAGGATGTCGCCGAGGGTCCCGGAGCGCTGGTCGGTCGCCGTGCGCGCCCAGAACGCCTCCTCGACCGAGCCGAGGCGCCGCCGCACCTCCTCCGCCTCGAGCCGCGCGCCGGATGGCGCCACCGGGTGCTCAGACGCGATGTGCCGGGCGGCGAGCGCCCACATGTCGTCGAGCTCCACGGCGGCGTGGGTCGCGAGCGTCCCTCCCCAGTCGAAGATCACGGCGTGCACGCCGCCCCGCACGGCCGCTCCCCCCATCATCCGGCCCGCCGGGCGGCGGGCGTCCGGGCGCCTAGAGCGCCCGGTAGGCGTCGGAGAGCGTGCCGGAGTCGAAGCCCTGGGGCGACTCGCCGTTCGCGAACTCGTAGAGCGCCGCCTTGAAGATGCCCTCCAGGGCCTGCACGGTGGCGACCGCCAGCCCCACGAGCACGGCCCCGGCGACGAGCCCCGCGAGGGGGCTCAGGGCGAAGATCGCCGCGGCGGGGAGGAAGGCGAGCAGCGCGGCGACGATGTAGACGAGGCCGAAGCCGAAGGAGGAGGTGACCTGCTGGCCCCAGGTGCGCCGGAAGAGGCCGCCCGAACGCCGGATCGCCGAGATCGGGCCGAGGCCCTCGGCGACCAGGACCGGCACCACGAAGAAGGTCAGGTAGGCCCACACGCCGCCCACCAGCGCGAGCGCGAGGCGACCGAGGAAGTTGTCGGTGCGATCCCGCGCGAGCTGGAGGATGAGCCCCACGGTCGCGGCAATGATCGCCCATCCCAGGATCTGCGGGAGGCGCGCCGCCGCGGCGCGCAGCCCCGACCCGACGTTGGGATCCCCGCCCCGGAGCCGCTCGAGGGCGGCGGCGACCAGCGCCGCGTTGAAGAAGATCACGATGAAGTAGCCGCAGGCGTAGAGGCCGAGCGAGAGCGCGATGTCCAGGCCGCCCACGTCCGCCGCCTCGCCCTCTCCCGGGGCGATCCGGTCGATCGTCCCGGTCGCGCCCGCAGCCGCGAAGAACACGGCCGCGGCGACGAGCAGGCTCGCGCCGGAGAGGATCGGGAAGGCGACGAGCTCGCGGTCCTTCATCAGGACCCGCCAGCTCATGCGCATCAGCTCGAAGGTGTGACCGATGGTTCGCACGTCACCGGGAGTATAGGGCGTCGCGGCCGGAGCGGGCGGCCGCGCGGGCGCCGCCTCCGCCTGCTCCGCGCCGCGGCGGGCGGAACGGGGCGCCCGGTGGGGCTACCATCACGGCGATGACGCTTCCCCCCGAGTTCGACGAGCCGGCCGGCCGCACGATCCGGCGCGAGATCGCGCGCACCGCCGCCGGCCTCGACGCGGGGCAGCGCCGCGTCTTCCGAGTGCTCTGGTTCATGGTGCCGCCCGGCTCGGTCGTCTGGAACGTGCAGTTCCAGGCCCTGCTCGCCTCGCGCTTCCTGAGCGACGTCGCGCTGCAGGCCCTGCTCTACAGCGTTCTCATCGATCGCGCCCGGTCGGGCGGCGGCGCCGTCGACGCCGCGCTCATCGGGGTCGCCTTCCTGCTCCCGGGCGTGGTGCTCGGCATGTACGGGGGCGCCGTCGCCGACGCCCTGCCGAAGCGCGCCGCGCTCGCCGGCGCCTACGTCACGATGGGCGCGCTCGCCTTCCTCATTCCCGGCCTCTTCGGGACGGAGCTGCTCCCGCTCCTCGCCGTCCTCTTCGCGGTGCGCGTCGCCTATCAGGTGTCGCAGCCGTCGGAGGCGTCGACGCTGCCGCTGGTCGCGACGGAGTCCGAGCTGGCGTCGGCGACCTCGTTCCTCGCGTTCGTCTCCTCGGCGGGCGAGGTCGTGGGGAAGGCGCTCCTGGCGCCGGTGATCGTCGTCCTCTGGGGCGTGCGCGTCGTCACGGTGGTCGCGAGCCTCCTCTTCCTGCTCTCGGCGACGCGCGTGCTCGATCTGCGTCTCGGCTCCGCGCCGTCGCGGAGAGGCGCGGGGGGTGAGGGCGCGCGCCCGGGACGCGTCTCCACCCGCGCGGAGGTCGGGCGCTACGCGCGCGCCGGCCAGTCGCTCCTGCTCACCATGCACAGCGCCACCCGCGAGATGCTCCCGTGGCTGGCCGGGCAGCCCGCCGTGCTGTGGACGCTGCTGCTCGCCGCGATGGCGAGCACGGTCTCCGTCGCCGTCGGCATCCTCGGACCGCAGTACACGAGCGAGGTCCTGGGCGTCGACCCGGAGAACGCGCTCTACGTCTTCGCCCCCGCCGCCCTCGGCCTCGTCGTCGCGCTCGCGGTCGCGCCGCTCGCGATCCGGCTCGTCGGAGAGCGGATCTCGGCGGTGGCGGGCTTCGCCTCGGCCG
>VYDC01000279.1:0-5825 GCA_009843585.1 Chloroflexota bacterium
ATGCTGGGCGCCGCCCGCAGCGCGGGCGTCTCGCACATCGTCGCCTTCACGATTCGCCACTTCGCGACGCACGTCCTCGTGCGCACCCTCATCGACGAGGGCGTGATCGGGGAGCCGCGGCACCTCGCGATCTCCCACTTCGGCGGGAGCGCCGTCGGCTCGCCCCCCCGCGGCTTTAGCTGGTGGTCGGAGCGCGGGCAGGGCGGGGGGCTGCTCGGCGCGATGGGCAGCCACTACGTCGACCTGGCTCGCTACTGGCTCGGCGACTTCGCCGAGGTCTCGGGGAGCCTGCGCACCTGGCAGCCCAGCGCCCGCGACGCGGACGGCCGGGAGCGCGAGGTCACCTCCGACGACGGCTTCGCCCTCGTCGGCTCGATGCGCTCGGGCGCCGCGGTGACCGTGCACATGAGCTTCGCCGTGCGCCCGGGACCGCCGCGGCGGGTGGAGCTCTACGGGGAGCAGGGGTCGGTCGTCATAGAGGGGGACGAGCTCGCGCCCTCAGGCGCGCGGGTGCTCCTCACACGCCCCGGCGAGAGCGCGCCCTCGGAGGTCGAGGTGCCGCCGCTCGCGCTCGGCGACGCGGCCCGCGCGAGCGCCGTGCCCCGCTTCGGGCTGATGATCGAGAAGCTGCTCCGCGCCATTGAGGGCGGCGAGCGCCCGTCGCCCGACATCGAGGAGGCGCTGCGCTGCCAGGAGGTTCTCGACGCCGTGCGCCGCGCCTCCGATGAGGGCGGGAGCGTCCGCCTCGAGGTCGCCCAGGCGGCGGAGTAGCCCCCGGCACCGGCCGCGCCTCCGGCTCCCCCCGCCGGGGCCCCGCCGGGCAACGGCCGGCGGGGGCGTCAGCCGAGCGTCCCCGAGGCGGCGAGGTCTGCGACCTCCGCCCCGTCGAGGCCGAAGTCTCGGAGGATCTCGTGGGAGTGCTCGCCGGGCTCCGGGGCCCGGCCCCGCACCCGCACGTCGGCGCCGTCGATGGAGAACGGGGCGGCTATCGTCTCGAAGCCCTCGATCGCCTCGTGCTCGACGGCGGTGAAGGCGCCCTGGTGCCGCAGCTGCGGGCTTGAGACGACCTCGGGAAGCTCGGCGACGGGCGCCCAGGTGAGGTCGAACTCATCGAGGCGATCACCCCAGTAGCCCAGGTCGTGCTCGAGGAAGCGCCCCTCGATCTCCGGCGCGAGCTCCTCCGCGCCCCGCAGCAGCGAGTCGAAATCCGGGTAGCGCTCGGCCCAGTCGGGGCGCGCCATCATCGCGCAGAAGGAGCCCCAGTAGCGGTCGGTCTGCGCCATCGCGAGCATCACCCAGCGACCGTCCGAGGTGGGGTAGCTGTTGAAGATCGGGTTCGACGGATGCACCCGGTCGTGGCGCGGCGGCTGCTCCCCGGTGACGAGCGCGCGCTGCACGTCCCCGGCGATCGTCCACATCCCCGTCCGCTGGAGAGCGACCTCGCAGCGCTGCGCCTCGCCGGTGGCGTCGCGCAGCCGGAGCGCCGCCAGCGTCGCGGCGAGGAGGTTGAGCGCGGAGGTGTGATCCCCCTGCGAGCGGCGGCAGAGGGGCGGCGCAGACGGGGGCTCGCCGATCACCGACTGGATCCCGGAGTGCGCCCAGAAGGAGGTGAAGTCGAAGCCGCGGCGGGCCGAGTCGGGGCCGCTCGTGCCGTAGCCGGAGAAGACGGCGTAGACCACGCGCGGGTTGACCTCGCGGAGCTGCTCGAAGGTGAGCCCGAAGCGCTCCGCGCGCGGCTGGGTCAGGTTGGTGACGAAGATGTCGACGTCGCGGGCGAGGCGGCGCACCAGCTCCGCGCCGCCGGGGCGCTGCATGTCCACCACGATCGACCGCTTGCCGCGGTTGTCGAGCTCGAAGGTGAGGTTGCCGGGGAAGCTCTCGACCGGGGGCTGCTCCACGATGCCCCGGAGCGCGTCCCCGCCCGGCGGCTCGACCTTCACCACGTCGGCGCCCATGTCGGCCATGAGCGCGGCGCAGCTGGGCGCCGCCACCCAGTTCGCCACCTCGAGCACGCGTATCCCCTCCAGCGGCGCGACCATCGCGACCTCCCCCGTCCCGCGCGCGGCGGCCCCGGCCGCCGACGGAGCCGTGGTAGCACGCCCCCCGCCGCCAGACAACGGCGGGGCCGTCCCCGAGAGGCCGCGCCTCCCGGAGCGCCGGCGGCGCCCGCCCGCTATCCTCCCGCTGGCGGCGCGCGGAGGGAGGCCGAGATGGCGTTCGAGTACCGGCGGAGCGCGAGCTTCCGGGTGGGGGCGCTCGAGGTGGTGCAGCTCTCCGACGGCTCGTTCGGACGCGACGCGCGCAACTTCTTCGACGGCGTCGACCCCACTGAGTGGACCCGCGCCTGCGGCGTATCGGCCCCCGACGAGCCGGTGCCGTGGGCCTACAGCGGCTACCTGGTGCGCGGCGACGGGCACACGACGCTCGTCGACACCGCGCTCGGGGCGCGCCCCTGCGAGCCGGGCATCCTCTCCTGCGCCGAGTTCCCGGAGCGCCTCGCGGAGTGCGGCGTCGAGGCGGAGGAGGTCGACGTCCTGCTGCACTCGCACCTGCACTGGGATCACGTCGGGTGGGACGTGACGCGCGCGGGGACCGTCGCCTACCCGAACGCCGAGGTGCACCTCTCCTCGGCCGAGCTCGCCTTCTGGATGACGCCCGACCCGGACGCGCCGGAGCGGCACGTGCGCTTCGCCGACGAGCACTTCCGGCCGCTGCTCGATGCGGGGCAGGTGCGGACCTTCGAGGGGGACGCGGAGGTCACGCCCTCCATCACCATGATCGCGACGCCCGGCCACACGCCCGGCCACACGGTCCAGCTCATCCGCTCCGAGGGGGAGGCGCTCTTAGTGGTCGGGGACGCGATGCACCACTGGACGCACGTCGAGCACCACGACTGGCTCTCCATTCACGAGTGGGATCCCCGGCAGTCGAGCGAGGCCCGGCGGCGCATCTGCGAGCTCGCCATCGAGACCGACGCGCTCGTGACGGGGCCGCACTTCCCGCTGCTCACCGTCGGCAAGGTCCGCCGCCACGGCTCGGGCTACCGCTACGAGCGGCTCGACCCCCCCTCGGCGCGGCTTCTGTAGCAGGACGCCCGGCGCGCGGGGAACCATCCGCGCCTCAGGGACGTTTAGTCGGTGAGGAAGCGCGTGCGGGGCCGGGAGGAGTCTCTGATGCCGAGGTGGACCCGTCTGGCCATCGTCACGTTGCTGCTCGCGTCGGCGGCGCTCATCGGCTGCGGCGCCGGCGACGACTCCGAGTCCGAGCTCGACTTCGCGGCCGCAGCTCCGGCCGCGACGGCAGCCCGCGCCGCACCGGTCGGAGCCCCGACGGCCGCGCCCGTCGCCGCCGCAGCAGCGGGCCGGGCCTCCAGCGCCGCGGAGAGCGCGCCGCGCCCCGCCGGGACGGGCGGGGCGGACGGTCAGACCGGACCGGTCGCGTTCCAGCAGGTCGACGCCGGCCGCTCGATCATCTTCGTCGGCTCGATGCGCGTCGAGGTGGAGGACGTCGGCCGGGCGACGCAGCAGGCGCAGGTCGCTATAGCCGGGCTCGGCGGTCTGCTCTTCGGCCAGCACACGACCAGCGAGCCCGTCGCGCGCACCGAGCTCACCTTCAAGGTGCTCCCCCAGGACTTCCAGGAGGCGATGCGGCGCCTGGAGGCGCTCGGCGAGCTGAAGAGCCAGCAGATCTCCGCCGACGACGTGACCGAGCGCGTCGTCGACCTCGAGAGCCGCATCATCACCGCGCGCGCCTCGGTGGAGCGGCTGCGGAACTTCCTTCAGAACGCGACGGACCTCGAGGCCGTCGCCCAGCTCGAGCCCCAGCTGCTGAGCCGCGAGACCGACCTGGAGCGGCTCCGGGGCCAGCTGCGCACGATCCAGGATCAGGTCGCGCTGGCGACGATCTTCCTCACGCTCGTCGGGCCGGAGCCCGAGATGCCGGAGGCGCGCGTCGAGTTCTCAGAGACGGCCTACGCAGGCGACGACGGCGGCGAGCGCTGCCCGGCCGACGACGACCTGGCGGTCGACGAGGGCGAGCCGGTCACCATCTGCGTCGCGGCCGAGAACGCCGGCACCGTCGCGCTCACCGACATCGCGATCCGGGACTTCGGCCTGGACCTCGACGACGACGACTTCGTCGCGCTCGAGGGCTCGCTCGCCGGGCCGCTCCGCCCGGGCGAGCGGCTGCTCGGCTACTTCCGGACCGAGGCCCTCGTGGATCGCTGGCCGGAGCCCGGGTTCTCCGCCGTCGCGGTGGATGCGGACGGCGAGCCGCTCCGCATCCCGGTGCACGTCGACTACGACGTCTTCGACTACCGGGTCGCGCCCGACGACTCGCTGCCGACGTTCGTCGACGGGCTGCGGGCGAGCTGGGGCGCCGTCCTGACCCTCGCTCAGCTCGGCGTGCTGGCGCTCGGCCTCGCCATCCCGTTCCTCTGGGTGGCGCCGCTCGCGCTGGGGTTGATCTGGCTGGGCCGCCGGCTGAGCCCGCCGGCCCGGCGGCGAGCCGCCCGCCACGCGGAGGACGAGGGCGCCGGGCGGGACGGGCCCTGACCCGAATCGAGCCCTGACCGGGCGCGGCCCGGTCGGCCCCCCCGAGGCTCGGCGCGGGGCGGCCGGGCCGGCCCCGGCGTCAGGGCGCCGGCGACCCGCCGTTGGAGGCCGGCACCGGGTCCCCCTTCATCCCCGACACGGCGTCGGCGATCTCGTGGCGCAGCCGCCCGAAGACCTCGGTCACGCTGCCGCGCGCGTCGACGACGGTGAAGTCGTGCTTCTCCGCGAGCCGGCGGAACTCGGCGATGAGCTGGGTCTGGTAGGCCACGAAGCTGCCGTAGACGTCGTTGCCGCCGATGTAGTCGCGTCCCGACTCCCAGTAGTCGAATCCGCCGCGTGCGAGAACGCGCGGCAGCAGCTCGGGCACGTCGATGTCGAGGTAGATGACGCGGTCGGGCACGAGCGCGAACCCGTAGAGGTCCTCGATCCAGCCCCGCGGCACGCCGCGCACGGCGGCGCGCGCCACCATCGAGAAGATGTAGCGGTCGACGAGGGCGACCATCCCGGCGCGGAGCGCCGGGAGGATCTGCCGCTCCAGCTGGTCCCAGAGGTCGGTCGCGTAGAGCAGATTGAGCGTGATCGGATCGAGCGTGTGCCCGCGCTTCGCCCGCTCGATGCCCGGTCCGGCGAGCTGCGAGCGCCTCAGCCCGGTGTCGACGACGGCGTAGCCGTCGTCCTCGAGCCACTCCTTGAGCATCGAGACCTGCGTGCTGCGCCCGACGCCGTCCGTGCCCTCGATCACGATCAGGCGGCCGGGGAGCGGCTCGTCCCACTCCCCGGGGGGCGCGACGCCGTAGAAGAGCGGCGAGCTCACCCGCGGTCCTCCGACCTCAGCGCCGGCAGCTGCACGTAGCGACCGGAGAGGTCGGCGGCGCGGAGCGCGTCGCGCACGTCGCCGCCCTCGACGCGCCTCACCCCCTCCAGGTGGGGCGCCACCAGGGCGCGGATCTGCTGCTGCTGCCGGACGAGCGTGTCGGTGGCGTCGATGCGGGTGAGCCCGAACTCCCCCGTGAGCCGACGGTACTCGTCGATGATGCGCCCCTGGAAGATGCGGAACGACTCGACGGGGTCGTCCGAGAGCCCGAGATCCATTCCGGCCTCGTAGTACTTGATGCCGGCGCGGGCCGAGGCGATGCGGCGCATCGCCTCCTCGAGCGGAACGTCGAAGTAGAAGGCGAGCGTCGGCGTCACGGCGAAGGAGTAGAGGCGGCGAAGCCACTCCCTGGGGACGCCGCGCGCGGCGTCGCGGGCGAAGGCCGTGTAGGCGTACCG
>VYDC01000279.1:5835-6790 GCA_009843585.1 Chloroflexota bacterium
CGACCGCCCCGGCGCGCATCGCCGGCAGCACCCCGGAGTAGATGCGGTTGGCGAAGTCGGCGGCGTGGATCAGCGAGAACGACATCGGCGTGAGCAGCTGGCGCCGCTTCCCGCGTCGGGTGGTCGAGCGCACGATGGGCGCCGAGTTCCACTCGGTGTAGATCGTCAGGTAGCCCTGCCCGACGAGCCACTTGTAGAGCAGATCGATCTGCGTGCTCTTCCCGGAGCCGTCGATCCCCTCGACGATGATCAGGCGACCCGGGAGCGACGCGGCGTCAACCGCGAGCTCGACCGGCGTCTGCTCGGGCCCGGGGCTCTCCGCCCGTCCCTCGACCGTGCCCCGCTCGATGGCGCTCATCGCCCGCCCCCGCGATCTCGAGCCTGACCCCGAGTTCCTCGCGCACCCGCTCCGAGATTACCCCAGGCTGCCAAGCCCCCCCGTCCTCGGGCCTCACGCGGAGCGCCGACCCCTTCATCGAGAGGAGCTCGGCGGGCGAGCACCGCGAGCGGGGCGGCTCGCGCCGGATGAGCTCGTCGGCGAGCGCGAGCACGGCGGCTCCGCGGCGCAGCAGGGCGTGATCGGAGGGGCGGAGCAGGGGCGCGAGCTGCCTGATGCGCCACGCCGGCTTGGCGGCGAGGCGCAGGAGGGCCGCGATCTCCACGAGCGAGCGGTGGCTGAAGCCCGCGAGGTCG
Organism: Chloroflexota bacterium; assembly: GCA_009843585.1. GTDB lineage: Bacteria > Chloroflexota > Dehalococcoidia > UBA2979 > UBA2979 > VYDC01. The sequence continues at coordinate 6,529 of VYDC01000279.1, forward strand.
CTCTCGAGCGTGAGCTCGGCCGCGCTGCGGTGGCGATTGTAGAAGCCGATGGCGGCGCCCACGTCCAGGAGCCGCGCCGCGTGGCCGAGGGACTCGCCGAGGCCCGGGCCGAGCCCTGCATCCACCTGCGCCGAGATCTCGCGTGCGAGATCGCGGCGACGCGCCGGGCGGCCGGGATCGGAGAGCCGGACGCGGCCGAGCAGCGAGTCCACGGAGTCCTCGCGCACCTGCTCGGGCGGGGGCAGCGTCTCGCCCAGCCCGT
>VYDC01000171.1:0-2898 GCA_009843585.1 Chloroflexota bacterium
CCCACGCCGCGCGCCGGCCGGGTCCCCGTGCCCCCCCCGAAAAAGCGGGTGGTTTCGCCTCTGGGGCCGACGTTGGCGGCCGCCGCGGCTCCCCACCAGAGGTACTCGGCGTCGAGGCCGTCCAGGACGATCACGACTGTGAGCAGGGTGGCGGGAACGACCAGCGCGGCCGTGGCGAGGGAGGCGACCGCTGCCTTGACGACGACGATGCGCCAGCGTGCGACCGGCTTGGCCAGCAGGTAGACGATCGTGCCGTCCTCGATCTCGGCGCCGAGAGCGGAGGTGCCGAAGACGAGCGCGCCGCTGGGGAGCAGGAGGGTGATGACGAGGCCGCCGACCATGTCCGCCGCGAACTGACTCGGCTCACCCCCCTCGCCGGCGAGCCGGAAGAGCAGCGCGAGCCCGATCGGCAGCAGGGCCATCAGCGCGATCAGGATCCCGCGCCGCCGTCCGAGCAGCTGGTGCGCGGTGAGCGCCAGCAGCGTTGTCGTCATGAGCCCACCAGGTAGGAGAAGACGCTCTCGAGCGACTCGTCGGCGGGGCGCAGTTCGTGGAGGGTGACGGAGCAGTCGCGCGCGGTGCGCGCGATCTGGGCGGTAAAGGCCCCGAAGTCGCTGGTCCGCACGTCGAGTCGACCGTCGTGGAGCTGGATGGCCGAGACGTGGGGGAGCCCCACGAGCGCCGCCGCCAGCGCGCGGTTGTCGCTCGAGCGGAGCTCGAAGGCGTGCGGGCGGTCGGTCATCAGCCGGCGGATCTGGTGGAAGTGGCCGGAGGCGGCGAGGCGCCCGTTGACGATCACCAGGACGTTCTCGGCGAGGCGCTCGACCTCCTCGAGGATGTGCGACGAGAAGAGGATGGTGCGGCCCTCCGCGGCCCGGCGCCTGAGCATCTCCATGAGCTGGAGCCGCTGGCGCGGATCGGTCCCGTTGAACGGCTCGTCGAGGATCAGGACCTCGGGATCGTGGACCAGGGCGGCAGCGATCTTCGCTCGCTGCCGCATCCCCTTCGAGTAGCCTCCCATCGGGCGGTCCTGCGCGTCCTCGAGCTCGACGAGGGACACCGCACGGGCGGCGGCCTCGTCGGGATCGGCGAGGCCGTGCAGGCAGGCGCTGGCGCGCGCGAGACCGCGGGCGCCGAGGAAGGAATACACCGCCTCCCGCTCGGGCACCAGGCCGACCCGTCGGAAGAGCGAGGGGTTGCGCCACGGCGCCTCGCCGTGGACCTCGACGGTTCCGGCGGAGGGGCGCAGGAAGCCCGAGATCATGTGCAGCAGCGTGCTCTTGCCCGCTCCGTTGGGGCCGAGCAGGCCGGTGATCCCGGGCCCGACCGAGAACGAGATGTCGTTGACCGCGACGACGTCCCCGTACCAGCGCGAGACATTGCGCACGTCGATCGGCGCCCCCGCCAGCTCCGTCGTCATCAGATCGACCCCCGGAAGCGCCGCACGACGATCGCGGAGGAGAGCGCGGCCCAGGCGAGGGCGGCGAGCGGCCAGATCCAGCCGGGGAAGTCGGCCCAGGCGAGCTGGAAGGAGGGCTCGCCATCCCGCGCGGGCTCCTCGAGCGCCGGAAGGGCGTCGAACAGATAGAGCGTGGATCCCTCGATCACGTGCAGCGGGCTCGCGAACAGCGCGTACCGGGTCTCGCTGTTCCCGAACTCGGAGATGACGATCCCCACGACGGTGAGGGAGAGGAAGAAGATCGCGACCACGCTGATCAGCGAGAAGGCGCGGCGCTCGGCATAGGAGGCGACCATGATGCCGATCGCGCCGAACGTGACGCAGAGGATCAGGCCGCTCCCGACGATCCGCGGTAGGTCGTCGGCGTTGTCGCGGACCCAATCGAGTCCGTCGGCCGCTCCGAGGGCGTTCCCGGCGAACATCAGCAGCTGCGGGGCGATCGTGAGCGCGAGCAGGGTGCTCGAGAGCGCGGCGATCTTGGCGAGGGCGTAGTCGTCCCGCTCGATGGGGCGTGAGAAGTAGAGCGCGAGGGTGCGCGCGCGACGGTCGTTGCCGACCAGATCGGAGGCGATCGCGGCGACGAAGAGGACCAGGATGAAGTGGATGAGCTGGTAGTACTCGTCCGGCCTGACCAGCTCGAACTCATCCACCGGCAGAACCGCCCCCAGGATGAGCTGAATGATCGCGAGAGCATGCGCCAGAAGCACGAGCGTGAAGGCGAGCACCTTCGGGAGCGCCCCGCGTCCTATCCCGAAGGAGTTGCGCACGCTGAGCAGGTAGAGGGACCAGAGGGCATATGCGCGGCCGAGGCGGGACCCCTCGTAGCCCTGGTAGCCGAGGTCGTAGATCGCTCCCCCCGGCGCGGCCTCGGGGGAGGTCACCGGCTGCCCTCACTCACCGCGCCGGCGGACGGCCGGAACAGCTCCTCCAGCGTGCGGCGGCGGCGCTCGAGCCGGACGAGCGGCAGCTCCATCTCCACCACGGCGTCGAGGATCGTGTCGTGCACACCGTCGTCGGCGGTGCCGACGGCGACCTCGAGCGTCCGACCCAGGACGCGCACGTCGAGGTTGCGGGCGGCGAGCGTCGCCGCGAGGCCGTCGGCGTCCCGCTCGACCTCAACCGCGAGCACGGCCGTCTCGTCGGTCAGCTCGGCGATCCGGCCGGTGCGCATTAACTTCCCGCCCTCGATCACGATCAGCCCGTCGCAGACGCGCTCGATCTCGCTGAGCAGGTGCGAGGACATGACGATCGAGATTCCGAACTCGTGGCCTGTGCGCTCGACGAGATCGAGCATCTCGTCGCGGCCGCGCGGATCGAGACCGTTCGTCGGCTCGTCGAGGAAGAGCAGCTGGGGGTCGTGTGCGAGCGCCTGCGCCAGCTTCACCCGCTGCTTCATGCCGGTGGAGTATCCGCCGACGTGCCGGTAGCGCTCCTCGAAC
>VYDC01000171.1:2908-6768 GCA_009843585.1 Chloroflexota bacterium
TCCTCGACCAGGCCGACGTGGCGCAGCACGTCGGCGGGGCGCTCGCGGGCCGCCGAGGGCGGGATGCCGCTCATGCGGGCCATGTGGATCACGAAGTTGGTCGCCGACTGGTCGGGGGGCAGGCAGTCGTGTTCCGGCATGTAGCCGACGCGCTCCCGCACGCGGAGCCCCTCGCGTGCCGCATCGAAGCCGAGCACCTCGGCGCTGCCTGAGGTCGCGTCGACCAGCCCCAGCAGGATCTTGATCAGCGTGCTCTTGCCGGCCCCGTTCGGACCGACCAGTCCGATAATCCCCGGTTCCACCTCGAGCGAGAGGCCGTCGAGGGCCGTGACGGCCGAATAGCGCTTGGTGAGGGCGGCGGTCTCAATCAGTGCCACGCTGCCCCCCTCCGCAGCGCCACACTAGCACCGCGCGGAGTAGCGACAAGGAGAACCTGCCCTCGGCGATGGCACGCCGCGGATGCGCCGCACCGGATCGTGGCGAGCGCATGCGCGCGCTGCCGCTAGCCTGCGTAGCTCATGCCGACCGCGGCGAGCGTGGTGGCCTCGCCCTCGGCCGGTCCCGGAGCGCCGCCGGTGACCTCGCCGAAGTAGACGACGTGATCGCCTGGCTCCGCCTGGCCCACGACGCGGCACTCGTACCAGGCGACGGCCGCCTCGAGCACGGGCGCGCCGCTCTCGAACGAGGACGCCGGTTCCCCTTCGAGACGCCCCTCGCCGCTGGTCGACCGGCGGGTGAACTTCAGCACCAGGTCGGGTGACACGACCGGGAGGACCGAGACGGAGAAGACGCCGGTCTCGTCGATGTTCCGTCGGGTGTGCGCGTCGCTCTGGATGGCGACGGCGACGATGCGCGGATCGAAGGAGACCTGGGTGATCCAGTTCGCCGTCATCCCGTTTGGCTCGCCCTCCCCGGAGACCGAGCCCACGATGACGAGACCGTAGACCTGGGCGGAGAGTGCGGCGCTGATCGGATCGTCTGTCATCGGTTTCTCCTCGCTCGGGTCGGCCGGACCCGCCGGGCGCCCGCAGGCGGCGATTCTAGCGGCCCGCGCGTCGAACGCGGCGCGCGGGCCGCGGTGTACGCTGCGATCCGGGGGTGGGCGAGGCGATGGCGGTCGACCGCGGGTCGGATCCCGAACGCACGGGGGCCGCCCCAGCCTCGACGCTCCCGCCCGCGCCGCGCGGCCTCTCGGCGTTCCGCCACACCTTCCGCGCGCTCTCGTATCGCGGATACCGGTTGCTCTGGCTCGCGCAGATGGTCGCCTTCCTGGGCAACCAGATGAACTTCGTCACCCGGGGCTGGCTCGCCTTTCAGCTCACTGGGTCGGCGACCGCGATCGGCCAGGTCACGCTCGGGTGGGCCGGGCCGATGCTCTTCCTCTCGCTCGTGGGCGGCGTGGTCGCTGATCGCTACGACCGCCGCCGCCTCCTGATGGCCGTGCAGGCGGGGCAGGGCGTGATGGGGCTCGCGGTCGGCCTCCTGATCGTGCTGGGCGCCCTGGAGGTATGGCATCTCTTCCTGGCGGCATTCTGGCAGGGCACGATGTTCTCGGTCCTGGGACCGGCGCGCCAGGCCCTGATCCCCCAGCTGGTCGACGAGCGCGATCTCGGCAACGCGGTCGCATTGAACAACACGGCGATGAACCTCACCTTCATCATCGGGCCGTCGGTGGCGGGCATCGTGCTCGCGACCGCGGGCGCTGCCTGGGTCTATGCCCTGATGACGCTCTGCTTCGCCGGTGTGGTGGCGCTGCTCGCCGCGATACGACCGGCCGACACGCGCCCTGCGGAGAGACGGCCGCGCACCGGCATGCTCGATGAGATGCGCGGCGGGCTGCGCTACGTCTTCGTGGAGAACCGGCTCGTAGCCACGCTGATCATCACCGCCGCCGTCCCGATAGTGCTCGGCTTCCCCTATCAGCTTCTGCTCCCCGTCTTCCAGGAGACGGTTTTCCGGGTCGACCCGAAGGGGCTCGGGCTGATGTACACGACGGCCGGGATCGGAGCGCTCCTCGGCTCGCTGCTGGTCGCGAACTACGCCGACCATGAGGACGCCCCTCAGTTCCAGATGCTGGCCGGGGCGGGCTTCGGCGCCGCCCTCGCCGCCTTCGCCTTCTCGCCCAACTTCTGGCTCGCGAACGCCGTTCTCGTGGTGGTCGGCCTCTGCTCGATGGCCTTCTTCTCCTTCAACACCACCGCGGTTCTCTCGAGCACGCGACCGGCCTTCCACGGGCGCGTGATGAGCATCTTCATGCTGACGTTCTCGCTGCTGCCGATAGGGGTGCTGCCCCTCTCGCTGCTGACCGATGTGTACGGCGCCCGCCCGACGATCGGTGCCTGCGGAATCGTGCTGGGCCTCTTCGTGCTCGCGATGTCGCGGCTCTCGCGATCGGCGTGACACGACCGCCCCGTCGTGCGTTATGGTGCGCCGCGTGCCCGCGGGGGAGGATGGATGTGGCGGCTGCGACGGCGGGGCTGAAGCGCGGGTTCGTACTGAGCCCGCACGGCAATATCGAGTACTTCGAGCTGGGATCGGGCGAGCCGCTGGTGATGCTCCACCCGACGCCCGGATCGTGCATGGCCTTCCGTGACGTCGCTCCGCTGCTCGCCGGGGAGATCCGCGTCATCTCGATGTCGACGATGGGCTTCGGCCAGTCCGACCGACCGCCGTCGCCCTACACGACGCTCACCGAGTTCGCGCAGGCGGTGGTCTGGCTGCTCGATGGTCTCGGGCTGGAGCGAGCGAACGTCTACGGCCTGCTGACCGGGTCGGAGATCGCTGTGGAGGTCGCGTCCAGCTGGCCGGACCGAGTCGGCAAGCTCGTCGTGGAGGAGGTCTTCAACTGGAACACGCCCGCGCGCCGGGCAGTGCACGAGCGGATCCACCGCTACGTCCCCGAGCGGCCGGACGGCAGCCACCTGATCGAGCTGTGGCGCAAGGTCGGCGGCGACCGCGAGGGTGCCGACTTGGCCCGGGTCACGGAGTGGTTCATCAGCAACCTGCTGGTCAACTCGGATGAAGGGGCGGAGGTCTACGGCTCGACGGGGTGGGAGGGCGCAGCCACCTACGCGATGTGCCGGTACGAGATGTGGGACGCTACTCCCAAGATCGCAGCTCCGACTCTGGTGATGCACACCGTGGACAGCGAGCGCGGGCGCGCTCACGAGAAGTTCCTCGCGACCATCCCGCGCTCGCGCGGCGTGCGCCTGCAGGATCGCGACCCCGAGCTCTGGGCGGCGGCGCTCCTCGACTTCCTGCGGGCGCCGGGGGTCTAGGGCGGCCGGCATCGAACGCCCGGCACGGGGAGGGCGGGCGTCCCGACCGCGGCGCTGGCGCATCTGGCTCGCGCACGGCTTCACTATCCCGCCACGGCGGTCGATGCATTGTGCAGGGACTGTGGAGAGATTCGTCCTCACGGGCGCACGATCGTCGGTGCCGATGCGCTAGCCTGTGTGCAGGTCGGCGGGGGCGCCACGGAAGCGAAGCTGCTCGAAGCTTCCGAGGCGGGCAGCTCACAGTCGGCCAAGAGCCGCGCATCCCGGGTACACGGGATGCGCGGTTCGTTTTTTGTGGGCGGCGACTGGGCAGCGGTCGGTGGACCCTGGCTCGTCCGGGTCGCGCATCGCCGCCGAGCCGCCGCCGAATCCGAGTGGCTCGCGGAGACCGGACCCCACCCGTTAGCATGCGGCAGCAGGGCGCCGGGCGGCCGAGGCGTTGCGCCCCGGTGGCGAGTCGGGGTACTCGCGGATCACCGGCGCGGGCCCACACGGCGTTCGCGGACGCGGGAGTAGCTCAGTCGGCAGAGCATCTGCTTCCCAAGCAGAGGGTCGCGGGTTCGAATCCCGTCTCCCGCTCCA
>VYDC01000097.1 GCA_009843585.1 Chloroflexota bacterium
CGGCCCGGGGGTGGGCTGCGCTGGCGGGCGCGCGTCTCGGGCCACCTCGTCGGCACGCTCTTCGTGCGCTCCATCGAGCGCAGCGAGCGGGTCCACGCGGCGATGCTGGCGCGCGGCTACGACGGCGAGGCGCGCCGCCTCGCCCCGTTCCGCCTCGACGCCCGGTCGGCGGCCGTCGGGGCTGTGATCCTGCTCTACGGATGCTGCGTGCAGCTGGCAGTGCGGCTGTGAGTCGGGGCCCGCGACCCGCGCCGGCGCCGGGCGCGCCGCCGGCGCTCCGGCTCTCGGGCCTCTCCTACCGCTATCCGGACGGGACGCCGGGGCTCAGCGGCGTCGATCTCGACGTCGCTGAGGGCGAGATCCTCGGCGTCCTCGGCCCGAACGGCGCGGGGAAGTCGACCCTGACGCGCCTGCTCAACGGCCTGCTCCGCGGCGAGGGGACGATCGACGTCTTCGGCGAGCGCCTGACCGACGCGACCGTGCGGTCCGTCCGCGCCCGGGTGGGCCTGCTCTTCGCCAACCCGGACGATCAGCTCTTCTCGCCGACCGTGCTCGACGACGTCGCCTACGCGCCGCTCTACCAGGGGCTCGATGCCGGAGAGGTGCGGGAGCGCGCGCGCGCGGCGCTCGCGGCGGTGGGCATGGCGGGCCACGAGCAGCGGGCGCCGCACCGCCTCAGCTTGGGCGAGCGGAAGCGCGTCGCGATCGCGACCGTGCTCTCGATGCGCCCCGAGATCCTGGTGCTCGACGAGCCGACCGCCTCGCTCGCGCCGGCGGCGCGTCACGACCTCATCGAGCTGATGCGCCGGCTCCCGCAGACGCAGGTCGTCGCCACCCACGACCTCTCGATGGCGCGCGACCTGGCGACGCGCGTCGTGGTGCTCGACCGGGGACGCGTCGCCGCCGACGGGCCGGCCGGCGAGCTTCTCGGCGACCTCCCGCTCCTGCGCGCGCACGGCCTCGAGCCCGCGCCGGGCGGACCGCCCGGCCGGAGCCGGGGCGCCTGAGCGGGCGCCGCGCCGCCGGACAACCGCTATGCTGCGCGCGTGGGCCGGAGGGGCGAATGGCGACGAGTCAGGCGTACGAGGCGGAGCGCGAGGTCTCGGCGGGGGAGGCGGAGCGACACCGCGAGGAGATCCGCGCCTTCATCTCCGACTGGGACCGCGTCGCGACCTACCTGCTCACGATCCGCCGCGACGGGCGCCCGCTGATGCGCCCGGTCTCGGCCTTCGTGGAGGGCTGGACGATCCAGACGGTGACGCAGAACGTGCACCTGAAGACGCGCCAGGTGCGCCGCAATCCGGTTGTCGCCTATCTCTTCTCGGGCCTGGAGGCGCGCGAGCGGGGCAACGACCCGGTCTCCGTCTACGTGCAGGGCCTGGCGGAGCTGGTCGAGGATCCGGCCGAGGTGGAGGCCTTCTACGAGCGCCGGGCGGCCGCGACCGGCCGCCCGCGCGGGCACCCCGGCGACACCTACACGCCCTACGTGATCCGCACGACGCCGCAGTACCTGCGCGCCGAGGGCTTCACCGGCCGGAGGCATCCGGTCATCTACCGCGACTTCCCGGATCTGGCGACCGCAGCCCAGATGCCGTAGACACAGAGCGAGAGGGCTATTCGAAAGGGGTGGATGATGGCCTACGACGACTACCAGCACCTGGTGATCGAGGTCGAGGACGGCGTCGCGGTGGTTCGGATGAACCGCCCGGAGAAGCTCAACGCCTTCAACCCGAGGATGGGGCTCGAGCTCCTGCGGGCGCCGGCGGAGCTCCGCGACGACGCGAGCGTGCGCTGCGTCGTGCTCACCGGGACCGGCCGCGGATTCTGCTCCGGCGTCGACACCAGCGAGGACCGCGGCGCCGTCGCCGACAACCCCTTCCACCGCCGCCCGACCGACGAGATCGGGTACTCCGGCCGCGTGACGCTCGCCTGGCACGAGCTCGACAAGCCGAGCATCGGGGCCATCAACGGCGTGGCCGCGGGCGGCGGCCTGGGCCTCGCGATGGCGCAGGACCTGCGCGTCGCCGCCGAGTCGGCCCGGCTGATCCCGATCTTCACGGTGCGCGGGATCTCTCCCGAGCTCGGTTTGAGCTGGACGGCGACGCGGGCGATCGGGACGGCGCGGACGCTCGAGTGGTTCTACACCGGCCGCGAGCTCTCGGGCGCGCAGGCGCTCGAGTGGGGCGTCGTCAACCACGTCTACCCGGACGACCAGTTCGAGCAGGGGACGCGCGAGCTCGCCCAGCGCATCGCGGACGGGGCGCCCATCGCGCTCTCGCTCACCCGGCGGACCGTCCACTACGCGCAGAACGCGCCGCTCCGCGAGCACCTCATCTACGAGGCGGCGAACGTCGGCATCAGCGGCCAGACCGAGGACACCGTCGAGGGGCGGGCCGCGATCCGGGAGCGCCGCAAGCCGGTCTTCCACGGGCGGTAGCGCCCGCCGCTGCCGCGCCGCCGGCGCCCGGGCCGGCGGTGCGGGCGGCCCGTCCGCTCCGGCCGCCCCGCGCCGGTGGGCGCGGGCGCGGCCGTGTTCTCAGCCGTCCAGGAAGTCGAGGACGATGCGCGCGAAGCGCTCCGGGTCGTTGTTGATGTTGAGGAGGCTCGGGCTCTCGGGCCGCATCCCCGTGGCGTTCGGTATCCCCTCCACGAAGCGATCGTGCTGCTCGCCGAGCGGCGAGCCGGAGCCGTGCAGGATGAGCGCGCGCGCCTGGATGCGGGGGAGCGCGGACCAGTAGTCGTAGCGCAGCATCCCGTAGGGCGCCGATCCCTCCCAGCCGGTGTCGCCGTAGAGATCCTGCACGCCCTCGTCCGAGTTGATCTTCAGGTGCTCGACGACCGTCTCCATGACGCGGTAGAGGTCGGCGCCGGGATTCTCGCCGCCGTGGCGGCGCCAGATCTCGAGCAGGTGGCCGCCGTCGGCGCGGAGCGGGAAGTAGTGATGCGCGCGGTGCAGGCGCGCGGGACCGTTCTCGGTCGCTCCGTAGCTGTAGACCTCCTGCACGACGATCGAGCCGAGCCGCTCCGGGTGGTTCGCCGCGAGCGCGATCGCCACGGCCGAGCCCGTGTGCGTCGCGAAGAGATCCGTGCGATCGATCCCGAGGCCGTCGAGGAGCCACACGGCGGCCTGCGCGAACTCATCCAGCGTCGTGTAGGGCGTCGGCGGGCGGTCGGAGTCGCCGCAGGCCGGCATCGTCCAGGCGATGACGCGGCGCTCGCCCGAGAGCCGCTCCATGTGCGGCAGGTACATGCGCGAGGACTGGGGGAGCGCGTGCAGGAGCAGCAGGGGTCGCTTCCCGCTCTCCCTGCGGGGCCCGGCCTCGCGGTACTCGATATGGCCGTCCGGACCGAGCACGAAGCCGCGCCGCACCTGAACATCGGTCGCCGTCATGTCCCTCACCCCCGCCTCGCTGGCCGCCGGGCGCCTCCGGGCGCGGCCGGACGGTAGCACAGACGCACGCGGCCGGCCCTCGTCCGGGCGATGCGCGGGGCGGCGTCGCGCCCCGGGTGCGCGCGGGCGGCGGCTAGCCCGGCCTCTCCTCGTCGAGGAAGGCGAGCAGCTCCGATGCGAAGAGCTCCGGCGCCTGGTTCGGGAGGAAGTTCGCGTCCGAGGGGAGGCGGAGCCCGCGGGCATTCGGGATGACCTCGACGAACCGGTCGTGCGCGCGCCCGAGCTGGCTCGTCGTTCCGTGTATCACCAGCGTCGGCGCCCGGATCGCCGCGACGCGCGTCCAGGTGTCGTATCGCCCCATCGCGTAGGGCGCCGCACCGAGCCAGCCGGCCTCACCGTAGACGTCGGCGCCGGCCGCCGAGTTGACGCGGAGCGTCTGCAGGATGCTCTCCCGTACCGGCTCGAGATCCTGGTCGGCGAGGGCGCTCCCGTTGCGCCTCCTCTGCGCCCGCTGCCGCTCGTGGTGCCGCCAGGTCCGCCGCCAGAGGGCGAGCAGGTGCTGACCGTCCGGACGCGGGGGCTCGTAGCTGTGCGTGCGCAGCAGGGCCTCGCGCCGCGCGGGCGTTCCCCAGTGGAAGGGCTCCTCGAGAGCGAGCCGGACCGTGCGCCCGGGGTACGCGGCGGCGAACTCGGCCGCGAGCAGCGACCCGGTCTGCGCCCCGAAGAGGGAGGCGCGGTCGACGCCGAGGCCGTCGAGGCCGCGGGCCAGCGCGCGCGCGTACTGGCCGAGCTCGGTGTACGGCTCCGGGGGCCGGTCGGATGCGCCGTAGCCGGGGCTCGAGAGCGCGATCACGCGGCGCTGCTCGGCGAGGAGCGGCATCAGGAAGTCGAAGCTCTGGGCCGCGCCCGGCGTGGAGTGCACGAGCAGCAGCGGCTCGGCCTCCGGCGCGAAGGCGCGGGCCGTCGGACCGAGTTCCCGGCTCTCGAGGTAGCCGTCGGGGCTCTCGACGAGCCGCCGGCGGATCGATCCTCCCGGCATCGCCGCCTCCGCCCGCCGGGCTAGTCGAACGGCGTGTTGCCGACCTGCACGAGGACGCCGTTCACGTCGCGCGGGTGCACGAAGATCTGCTGCGTGACCGGCTCGCCCCGGCCCGGGTCGTTGACCAGCCTCACCTCACTGTCGCGCAGGTGCTCGACGCAGGCCCGCGGATCGTCGTTGTCGAAGGAGATCTGGTGCAGTCCCTCGCCGCGCGAGCGCAGCGCGCGCGCGACGGGCCCCTCCTCGTCGAGCGGCGAGATCAGCTCGATGTAGGTGCCGTTGTCGTAGGTGATCACCGAGGTGTCGAAGCCGAGATCCTCGAAGGCGTGCCGCTGCGTGAGCGTGCCGCCGAAGAGGCGGAGGTAGCGCTCGGTCGCCTCCTCCAGATCGGCGACCCGGATGAAGACGCCGCGAATGCCCTTGAACATCGGATTCCCTTCGCTCGAGCCGGCGCGGGCGCGGCGGCCTCCCGATGCGGCATCATAGCGCGCGCCGCCGGGCGCGACGGCGGCGGCGCGCGGAGGGGAGGTCGTCGTGTCCAGCGCCGCGAGGCGGGGCTTCGTGTCGACGGAGGCCGGGCAGATCCACTACCGCGAGGCGTCTCCCGAGCCCGCCGCGGCGGGGGCGGCGCCGGCCCCTCCCGTGCTGCTGCTGCACATGACGCCGGGCTCCTCGCGCATCTACTCCGAGGTGCTCCCCCGGATCGCTGCGGCCGGGTACCGCGCGATCGCCATGGACACGATGGGCTACGGCGACTCCGACTCGCTCGGCGCCGCACCGCGCATGGAGGACTACGCGGAGTCCGCGACGTGGCTGCTCGATGGCCTCGGCATCCCGCGGGTGACGATGGTCGGCCTCTCGACGGGATCGATCATCGCCGCGGCGACGGCCGTCCACTTCCCGGAGCGCGTCTCCCGCCTCGCGCTCTGCGAGCCGGGCCGCTTCAACACGCCCGAGCGGCAGGCGCGCGGCTACATCGGGGGCCGCTGGGAGGTCGACGCCGACGGCGAGGCGCTGGCGGCGCGCTGGCGGCAGATCGCCGGCGGCTTTGGGGGGCGGCTGACGACGGATCAGGCGTTCGTGCTCTACGTGGACTCGCTGCGCTCCGGCGAGCACCAGCGCGAGGCCTACCACGCGCTGATCCACTACGAGTTGATAGAGCGGCTCCCCCGGATCGCGGCGCCGACGCTGCTCCTCACCGGCGAGTACAGCACGCGCGAGGAGCCCATAGAGACGTTCCTGGGCGGCATCGCGCAGTCTGAGCACGAGCGCGTCCCCGACGCAGCGAACGCGCCGCCCCTGGAGCAGCCGGCGGCGTTCGCGGAGGCGCTGCTCGGGTGGCTCGCGCGCACGCCCGAGCCGCCGGCCGGGGCGGGAGCCCGGGCGTGATCGTCGACGCGCAGGTCCACCTCTGGGAGCAGGACCGCCCCGACCGCCCGTACAACGGGATCAGCGAGCCCAACCTCCCCCATCCGTTCGGCCCCGAGCGGATGCTCCCGCTGATGGACGAGGCCGGCGTGGACCGCGTGGTGATCGTTCCCCCGGGGTTCATGGATCCGCACAACGACTACGCGCTCGAGTGCGCCGAGCGGTACCCGGAGCGCTTCGGCGTGATGGGACTGCTGCTCCCGGGCGCCCCCGGGTCGGCGGAGCGCGTCGCGACCTGGCTCCGCCAGCCGGGGATGCTCGGCATCCGCACGCACGTGAACGCGCGCCAGCGCGCGCGCTGGGCGTCGGAGGAGCTAGCGGAGTCCTTCTGGGCGGCGTGCGAGCGCCACGAGGTCCCCGTCGCGGTCTTCGCCGCCGGCGAGGCGGAGTACCTGGAGGCCGTGCTCACGCGGCATCCCGGGCTGAGGCTCGTGCTCGACCACCTCGGCCTTCCGCAGATCGACGCCGGACTGCGCCGCGAGGACCTGGAGCCGATGCGCCGGCTCGCCCGCCATCCCGGCGTCGTGGTCAAGGTGTCGACGCTCCCCGCGCGCTCGACGCGGGGCTACCCGTTCCCCGAGGTGCACGCGGCCGCGCGGGCGGCCTACGAGTACTTCGGGCCGGAGCGGATGATGTGGGCGACCGATCACACGCAGACGCTCCGCCGCGGCCGCGCCTCCTACTCCGAGGAGCTCCGGCTCTGGAGCGAGGCGCTCGACTTCGTGACGGCCGACGACCTCGCGCTGATCCTCGGCGGCACGGCCTGCGACTCCCTCGCGTGGCCGGCCGGCGTGCCCTCGACGGCGCTGGCCGCCGCGCGCTAGACTGTCGTATCACCGAGTAGTAGCGACGGGTACAGCCCTTCGGAAGTAGGGGCCAG
>VYDC01000263.1 GCA_009843585.1 Chloroflexota bacterium
GGCCGGGACGGGGCGGTACCGGGAGGCCGGGCCGGGGTCTTCAAGGACCGCGGGCCCTTCGTCGAGCAGGGCCCGGACGGCCTCGAGTCGCGCCTCGATCGCATGGAGGGGGTCATCACCCCCTCGGAACTCTTCTTCGTGCGCAACAACGCTCCCTCGGTCCGGGTCGACGTCGGCTCATGGCGGCTCGTCGTCGAGGGCGACGCCGTCGCGAGCCCGCTCGCCCTCTCCTACGAGGAGATCCGCCGGCTCCCGCAGCACACGCTCGTCTCCTACCTCGAGTGCGCCGGCAACCAGCGATCGATGTTCCAGCGGCTCCAGGGCCGGCTCGCCAACGGAACGCAGTGGGGGACCGGCGCCGTCGGGAACGGCATCTGGCTCGGCGCGCGGCTCTCGGACGTGCTCGCGCTCGCCGGCGTCGCCTCCGAGGCCCGGAGCGTCCTGCTGGTGGGCCTCGACGAGGAGGCGCCCGAGGGCGGCTTCCGCCGCGTCGTGAGCGCGGAGAAGGCGATGCACCCCGACACGCTTCTCGCCTACGGCCTCAACGGCGAGGCGCTGCCGCCAGATCACGGCTACCCGCTGCGTGCGCTCCTTCCCGGCTGGATCGGCGCGGCGAGCATCAAGTGGCTCGGCCGCATCGTGGTGAGCCGGGAGCGGCTCTGGACGCGCAACAACACCACCTCCTACGTGCTGGTGGGCGAGGACTACGCGCCCGAGGGCGAGGCGGCGGGCGAGGTGGTGACGACCCAAACCATCAAGAGCGCGCTCGGGCTGCCGTGGCCAGCTGAGCTCCCCGCGGGGAGGCACCGGCTGCACGGCTTCGCGCACTCGCCGCACGGCGCGATCGCTCGCGTCGAGTGGAGCGCGGACGGCGGGGCGAGCTGGCAACCCGCGCGGCTCGCGGGGCCGCAGCTTCAGTACTCGTGGGCGCGCTTCGAGTTCGAGTGGGAGGCCGAGCCCGGCGAGCACACGCTCACGACGCGCGCCACGGACGCCTCGGGCGCCACGCAGCCCCGCGAGGTCGCCTTCAACGAGGAGGGCTACCTCTTCAACCAGCCGCTTCCGCACCCGGTCCGCGTGAGGTAGGAGATGCGTGTCGGGTCACCGGTCAGTCGCCGATCGCCCTCCCCCGTCGCGATGTAGGGCCGACGTCGCGGCGCCGGCGCCGTCTCACGCCCCGGTCGTACCGCCTGCGCTCCCGGCCGGGACGTACGTGCCGGCCGGGGAGGAGGAGCCCCGTCGGCGGTACGGCCGTGGAGCGACGCGCGCTCAACCCGCATGATCTCCTGCGGGATGCTCTCCGACTGGGGTCCGAGCCTTGGTCTCGACGCCGCGGTCGTCGCGCTCGCCGTGATTCTCGATCGCTTCCTGCCGGAGCCGCCGGCCCGCCTTCATCCCGTTGTGGGAATGGGATGGGCGGCGGCCCTGCTCGTGAGCAGGCGACCGCAGGGACCGGCGGGGGCATTCGTCCTGGGCGGTGTGGTGGTCGCCGTGGTGGTGGGTTTCTCCGTCGCGCTGGCGTGGCTCGCCATGGCGGCACTCGCGGGACTGGGCCCGGTGGCCCACCTGCTCGGCGGCGCGGTCCTGCTCCGCACGACTTTCACCGTCCGCGGTCTCGCGGGGGCCGCCGGGCGCACGCGCGGCGCGCTCGCCGGGGACCGGCTGGACGACGCGCGTGCGAGCCTCGAGAGCCTGGTCAGCCGCGACGCATCAACGCTGGCGCGACCCCTGGTGGCCGCCGCCGCCATCGAGTCGGTTGCCGAAAACACGACGGACAGCTACGTCGGCCCGTGGCTGGCTTTCGCGCTCCTCGGTGTGCCGGGCGCGGTAGGCTACAGGGCCGTGAACACCCTCGACAGCGTGCTCGGCTTCCGCGGTCCCAATGAGCATCTCGGGAAGGCCGCCGCCCGCCTCGACGACATCGTCAACCTGATCCCGGCGCGCCTCAGCGCGCTCCTCCTCCTCGCCGGGGGCGCGACGATGCGGCTCCCCCTCTCGCGGGGGTGGCGCGGCATGCTGCGTGATCGCCGCCTCACCGCGAGTCCGAACGCGGGATGGACGATGGGTGCGGCGGCGGGACTGCTCGGGGCGGAGCTGGAGAAGCCGGGCCACTACATCCTGGGGCGTGGGCTCCGTCAGCCGGACGCGGCGGACATCGGCCTGGCGATACGGCTGGCGGAGCGGACCGCCGCGCTGGGCGTTCTGGTGTCGCTAGGCGTGCTCGCCGCACGCCACGCGATCACCGGCTGACCGCGCCGCATGCGAGCCCTCAGAGCAGTGCACGGCGGTCTCGATGCCGGCGAGCTGCGCTCCCTGGGCCTCGCGCGGGAGGAGGTCTTGGACTTCAGCGCGAACATCAATCCGCTCGGGCCCTCACCGCAGGTCGAAAGGGCAGCGGTCGAGGCGGACCTCGCATCCTACCCCGACCGCGAGAGCCTGGCCCTCCGGGAGGCCCTCGCCTCGCGTCTCCGCGTCGAGACGGGGAGCGTACTCGTCGGTAATGGCTCCACGGAGCTCATCCACCTCATCGGCCGCGCGCTGCTGGGGCCGGGGCGGCGCTGCCTTCTCTTCACGCCGACCTTCGGCGAGTACGAGGCCGCGGCGGTAGCAGCGAAGGCGGAGATACACCGCCTCCGGTCGACGGAGGCGCGGGGCTTCCGCCCCTCGCTCGCTGCGGCCTGCGAGACGATCGACACTCTCCGCCCGCAGCTCACTTTCCTCTGCAACCCCAACAATCCCACGGGCGTCTACCTCGGGCGCCGGGAGGTGGAGCGCATCGCCGCCGCCGTCGGCTCCGGCGGCCTGCTCGTCATCGATGACGCCTACGCCGGTCTCGCCGACTCCCCCTGGGACACCGCGCCGCTGCTCCCATCCGAGAACGTCGCCATCCTGCGGTCGATGACGAAGGACCACGCGCTCGCGGGCATCCGGCTGGGCTACATGGTGGCGCAGCCCGAGGTCGTCGCAGCCGCCGCCGCCCTGCAGCACGCGTGGAGCGTGAACGCGGTGGCCCAGTCCGCCGGAGTCGCGGCGCTCGACGACGATGCGCACGTCGAAGCGGCGCGCCGGGTCGTCGGCGACTCCAGGGCGTACCTGGTGGGCGAGCTGTCGCGGCTGGGCCTTGCAGTCGTGCCGTCGTCGGCGAACTTTCTCCTGGTGAGGGTCGGTCGCGCCGCCGCCGTCAGGAGCGCCCTGCTGTCCCGCGGCGTCGCGGTGAGGGACTGCACGTCGTTCGGGCTTCCCGACCACATCCGCATCGGCGTGCGCCGGCGCGATGAGTGCCGGCGGCTGGTCGAGGCCCTGGAGGAGATCCTTCCCGGTGGCTGACCGCAGGCCCGCCAAGGTGATCATGGTGCAGGGCACGTCGTCCCATGCGGGGAAGTCCCTCTTGGCGACGGCCCTCTGCCGCATCTTCGCCCGGGACGGCTACCAGGTGGCGCCGTTCAAGGCGCAGAACATGTCCCTGAACTCCTACGTCACCCCCGACGGCGGCGAGATCGGGCGCTCCCAGGCCGTGCAGGCCGCCGCCGCGATGGTCGCCCCGCGCGTCGAGATGAACCCCGTCCTGCTCAAGCCCGAGGCCGAGTCGCGTTCGCAAGTCGTCGTCATGGGGAGGCCCCGCTCCGTCCGCTCCGCCCGCGACTACGACGCCCTGAAGCCCACCATCTGGCCGGAGGTGAGGGCCGCCCTCGACTCGCTGCGGCGGGAGTTCGACGTCGTTGTGATCGAGGGTGCGGGCAGTCCAGCGGAGATCAACCTGAAGCAGTCGGAGATCGCCAACATGCGCGTGGCGCGCTACGCGGGGGCACCGGTCCTCCTCGTCGGCGACATCGACCGCGGGGGCGTCTTCGCCCAGCTCGTCGGCACCATGGTCCTTCTCGACCCCGAGGAGCGGGCCCTCGTCAAGGGCCACGTGATCAACAAGTTCCGGGGCGATCCCTCCCTGCTCGGCCCCGGCCTCGACTTCCTGGAGGAGCGCACCGGCGTGCCGGTCGCCGGCGTGCTCCCCCACATCGGCGCCCTGCGCCTTCCCGAGGAGGACTCGCTCGGTCTCGCGCCGGAGAGCGGGGACGACGGGGCCGCGGTGGTCGACGTCGCCGTCATGCGGCTGCCGCACATCGCCAACTTCGACGACTTCGATCCGCTCCGGCACGAGGCGGGGGTGCGCGTGCGCTACGTGGACGACGCCGGGGCCTTCGGGAGGCCGGACCTCATCGTCATCCCCGGCAGCAAGACGACGGTGGACGATCTCGAGTGGCTGCGCGGAAGCGGTCTCGCCGCACGCATCGTCTCCGCGCGCCGGGAGGGCACGCCCGTCATCGGCATCTGCGCGGGCTACCAGATGCTGGGTCGCGAGCTCCGCGACCCGCACGGCGTCGAGTCGAGCAGGCCCCTCGCGGAGGGGCTCGGCCTCCTGCCCACATCGACGACCTTCCTCCAGGAGAAGGTCACCCATCAGGCGGCGGTGCGCGTCGTCGACGGACGCGGACTGCTGGCCGGCTGCGACGGCGCGGCGTTCAGCGCCTACGAGATACACATGGGCATCTCCTCGGGCGGGGCGGCCGGGCCGCCCTTTCGGATCGACACGCGGTCGGACCAGCCCGTCGACTCGCCGGACGGCGCCCTCGACGACGAGGGGCTCACGCTGGGGACCTACCTCCACGGCCTCTTCCAGAACCGCGCCCTGCGCCGCCGCGTGCTCGAGAACATCGCGTCGCGGGCGGGCGCCGTGCTGCCGCCGCCGGTCGCGGAGATCGACGTCGAGGCCGAGTACGACAGGCTCGCGGCGATGGTGCGCGAGCACCTCGATCTGGATCTCATCCGGCGCGTGATGGGCCTCGAGGACGGGGCGCCGGCCGCTCGCGGCTCCTGAGCGCCGTCCGTGCGGTCGCGGGCAGCCGCGGGGAGCTCCCTCAGCCTGCGGTACGCGCCGCCGTCTCGGCCGGGCCGATCAGGCTGACCGCGATGGCGCCCGTCGCCGGGTCTCGGTACACCGCCGACCGCACGCCGAACGCCGACTCGATCGTCTCCGGCTCCAGCACCTCGTCGGGCCGCCCCTCGGTGAGCACGCGGCCGTTGCTCAGCAGCACCAGCCGGTCGCAGTAGCGAGCCGCCAGGTTCAGGTCGTGGATGGCGGCGATCGCCGTCAGACCCCCGTCGACGAGCGTGCGCACCAGTCCGAGGACCGTCAGCTGATGCAGGACGTCGAGGTTGGAGGTCGGCTCGTCGAGCAGCAGGATGCGGGGCCGCTGAGCGAGTGCCCGCGCGACGAAGACGCGCTGACGCTCGCCCCCGGAGAGCGTGTCCAGCGTCCTGGCGGCGAGCTCCTCCGTCTCGGTGAGCCGCATGGCCGAGCGGGCGATGCGGTCGTCTGCCTCGCCCTCCACCTCGAAGCGTCCGAGGTGCGGATACCGTCCCATCAGGACCAGTTCGAGGGCCGTGAACCCCTGTGTGTAGGGGGCGATCTGGGGGATGAGCGCGACGATCCGGGCGACATCCCTCGCGGTCATCGATCGCAGATCTGACGCCTCCAGCCGGACCGTCCCCTGCTGGTGCCTGAGGACGCCAGCGAGCGTCCGGAGGAGGGTCGACTTGCCGGCTCCGTTCGGCCCGATCAGGCCGACGAACTGCCCCCGCCCGGCGCGCACGTCGACGCGGTCCAGCAGCGCGTTCGCCTCGACGCTGAAGGAGACCGCCTCCGCCTCGACCGCCGCCGGGCGGTCGCCGTTCGCGCTCACGGCGTCGCCCCCTCCGCGAGGGTGAAGGCCTCCGGGGGCGGACCGGAGAAGTCGTCCGGCCACAGCATGCGCGCCAGCTCCTCCGCGCCGCGGATGTTCCAGTACGAGAGCGTGGTGAAGTGCTTGCTCTCCACGACGAAGACGGCGCCGTCCCTGATGGCGGGGACCTCCGCCAGCGCGGCGTGCTCGAGCAGGCTCCGCCGGAACTCCTCCGCCCCGAAGGCGACCGGCTGGGGGATGATGATGATCTCCGGCGCCATCGCGATCACGCCCTCCAGGCTCGTCGTCTGGTTCCCCGTGATGCCCGCCTCCTCGGCGGCGTTGAGCCCGCCGGCGGCGGTGATCACGCCGCCCTCGGTCGATCGTCCGCCCGCGACCCAGAGGCTGTCCGAGTACTGCGTCAGCGCGAGCACGCGCGGCTTCGGCTCCCGGACGCCCGTGACAGCGACGAGGGCCTCGTAGCGGGCCGTGACCTCATCGGCGAACTGCCAGGCACGCTCCTCCTCGCCGTAGATGTATCCCATCAGGAGGACCGCGTTGATCCTCGCCTCGGGGCCCTGCTCGAGCTCCGTCTGCACGACCGGGATCCCGACCCGCGTGAGCGCCTCGACGACCTCGATCGGGAAGAAGGGGCTCGTCACGACCACATCGGGCGACTGCGCGATGATCACCTCCGGATCCCGCGAGATCTCTGCCTTCTCCTGTACCAGCGGGGCGACGTTCGAATAGGTCTCGTTCTTCGTCGCGCCGCCGACCGCGATGAGCCGCTCGTTCGGCACGAGCGCCAGCGTCATCTCGTCGTGACCGACGGAGGCGGTGATGATGCGCAGCGGCTTCGCCGGGATGCTCACCACCCCGTTCAGCCCCTCGACCTCGCGCGGCCAGCCGCGGTTCGCGGGGTCGACGATCCCGCGCACGCCCTGGAGCGACCGTGGGGCGAC
>VYDC01000225.1:0-4591 GCA_009843585.1 Chloroflexota bacterium
CGTCAGGAGACCCGCGAGGGCCGCGATCACCGAGCCGATCAGGATGCCGACCTTCGCCTCGCGGAGCAGATCCTCCGCGGGCCCGGCGCCGAGCACCTCCGCCGGGAAGGAGAGCTCTGTGATGAAGAGCGCCACCGTGAAGCCGATGCCGGCGATCGCCCCCATCGCCGCGAACTGCCCCCACGAGACGCCGGGCGGGAGCGCGGCGCCGAAACGGACCGCGAGCCAGGCGCCCAGGGTGATGCCGAGCGGCTTCCCCAACACCAGGCCGGCCCCCACGCCGAGCGCCAGCGGGGAGCCGAGCGCCGCCTCGAGCGCCCCGTCGCGGAGATCGACGCCGGCGTTGGCGAAGGCGAAGAGCGGCACCACCAGGAACGCCGACCACGGCAGCAGGCTGTGCTCCAGCCGGTCGAGCGGCGCGACGGTCTCCGTCGCTATCGTCGACAGCGAGTGCAGGGCATCCGCCTCCTGCTCCCGCCGCTCGAGCCTGTCCGCGGCGTCGTGGGCGCGCCAGAACTGCGCGATCACCCGCTCCGCCACCCTCCCGAACGCGTGGGGGTCGTAGAGGGGCCGCGACGGCGTCATCAGGCCCATGACGACGCCGAAGATCGTGGGGTGGATGCCCGAGTCCAGCGTCGCCGCCCAGCCGACGAGGCCGAGCGCGAGGTAGACATAGACCGGTCTGACGCCGTAGCGCGCGAGGAGCACGACCGCCACCAGCACGGCGCCGACGACGAGGAGCGCCGTGTAGTCCAGCGCCTCCGTGTAGAAGACGGCGATCACGAGCACGCCCCCGATGTCGTCGACGATGGCGACGCCGAGGAGCAGGACCTTGAGGCTGGCGGGGACGCGGGAGCCGAGCAGCGTCAGCACGCCGAGCGCGATCGCGATGTCGGTCGCCATCGGGATCGCCCACCCGCGCCTCGCCTCCTCCCCGTCGACGAGCAGGAGGAAGATCAGCACCGGGACGACCATGCCGCCGGCGGCGGCGACCAGCGGCACGGCGAGCCTCCTCGGGGAGGAGAGTTCGCCCAGGACGACCTCGCGCTTGATCTCGAGCCCGACCAGGAAGAAGAAGACGACCATGAGCGCGTCGTCGATCCAGTGCTTCAGGGAGGCGTCGGAGGCCCACAGCCAGGCGTCCAGCGCCAGGTGGGTGGCGAAGATCTCCCGGTAGCTCCCGGACCACGGAGAGTTCGCCCAGAGAAGCGCCAGGAGAACGGCGATCACGATCACGACGCCGCCGGCGACCTCGAGGCGGATGAAGCGCTCGGCCGGGCGCACGAAGCGGCGGACCCGCGCGCGGCGGCGCCCCTGGCGCGGGTCGACGAGGCTCCGCTCGGCGAGCGCCCGCCAGCCGGCGTCGCCGGCGGCCTCGCCCGGTGACGGCGCTCGCGCGCGCTCCTGCGGCGGATCCTCGCTGGCCATAGGCTCCCCCCGGCCGCGCGGCGGGCGCGCACTCGCCCGGCGCGTCGAGCTTAGCTCGCGTCGTCGCGACGATCACGCAACGCAGGCCCGCCGCACGGGTACGCCGCGCGGGGGCGACCGGGAGCCTACGCGGGCTCGGGGTAGCGGTCGCCGATGACCTCGGCCCGGTGCAGCCTCGCGATGTCGTCGGGCGTGTAGCCGAGCTCCCGCAGGACCTCCTCGTTGTGCTCGCCGAGGAGCGCCGCGCGACGGTCCCATGAGGGGGAGTCCGGGCGCATGCGCCAGAGGAAGCCGCCGAGCAGCCGGTCGGGGAGGAAGGGGTGGTCGACGGCCTGGAACCACTCGCGGGCGTGCAGCTGCGGCGAGAGCAGCGGATCTCCCGGCGCGAGCACCGGCGCCGCGATCACGCCCTCGGCCTGAAGCGCGTCGGCGACGGCCCAGGCGCCGGCGCTTAGGGCGTACGCCGCGACGGCGGCGTCCACGGCCTCGCGATCGCGCACCCGCCCCGCCGCCGAGGCCCAGGGGTGACCGTCCTCCGCCCACTCCGGGTGGCCGGCGACGCCGGCCAGCGCGGCCCACTGGCGGTCGTTCTCGGCGGCGATGTTGACCCAGGCGTCCTCGCCGCCCGCCCGGTAGCAGCCGTGCGGGACGACGTGCGGATCGCTGTCGCCGAGGCGCGGCGGCAGGCGGTTGTTGAGCGTCCACTCCGCTATGAGGTGAGGGAAGTTGGTGGCGAGCTCCTCGATCTGCGCCAGATCGATGTAGCTGCCCTCGCCGCTGCGCTCGCGCTCCATGAGGGCGCCCGTCACCCCGAAGATCCACGCGAGAGGCACGGTCGCGTCGGAGTGCAGGATCGGGATCACGTCCGACATCGTCCCGTCGGGATAGCCGCGCACGGAGGCGTGGCCGGTCATCGCGTCGAAGCCGACGCCGAACATGATGTACCCCTCGTAGGGTCCCTCCTGCCCCCAGCCGGCGAGGGAGACCATCGTCATGCGCGGGTTGAGCTCGTGCACGACCTCCCAGCCGAAGCCCATGCGGGCGAGCGTCCCGGCCGAGAAGCTCTCGACGAGCACGTCGCCCCAGCGGATCAGCCGCCGGAGGATCTCGGCGCCCTGCTCGGTGCGGATGTCGACGGCGATGTTGCGCTTGTTGCGGTTGCCGTGGTGGTGCGTGTTGACGCGCTCGTAGACGGGGCCGTCGCCGTCGGCGACGCGCGGATCGGGCTCGCGGAGCGGGCGCGTCTCCGAGTTGCGCGGGTAGGTCTCGAGCTTGATGACGTCGGCGCCGAGATCGCCGAGCAGCGAGCAGCCGAAGGGGCCGGCCCAGACCTCGGAGAGCTCGACGACGCGCAGGCCGCGGAAGATCTCGCCGCTCATCCCGTCACCCCCGCCCGGAAGAGCGCGATCTGCTCGTCGCGCGAGTATCCCAGCTCGTCCAGCACCTCGACCGTGTGCTCGCCGAGTCGCGGCGCCGGTCGCGCCTGCCAAGCATCGGAGTGAAGACCGTTCACGCGGTAGGGGGCGCCGGGAATCATGACCTCGAGCGGCTCGTCGCCCGGCCCCGGCTGCGCCACCGCCACATAGGAGCGCCGCGCCACCGACTGCGGGTCGGCCATCGCCTCCGAGACGTCCAGCACCGGCGCGCACATCACGCCCGCCTCCTGCATCTCGTGGAAGATGTCGTACTTGGTGCGGACCGCGAGCCACGGCTCCAGCATCGCGCGGAACTCCTCGAAGTGATCGGCGCGCTGCGCCGGATCGGTGAAGCGCGGGTCGAAGGCCGCCTCGGGATGACCGATCACGCGGCAGAGGTTGGTGAAGAAGGGGTGCCGCGCCGCCGAGAAGAGCACGTGCCCGTCCTTGCAGGGGTACGCGCCCATCGGGTAGATGCCGCGGTAGAGGCCGGCGGAGCGCGGCTGGACCGCGCCGTTGACCGCCCAGAGAAAGAACGAGCTGTCGACGTTCCCCATCAGCGCCTCGACGCCGGCCACCTCGACGTCGCGCCGACGCCCGTCCTGCCGGCGGCCCCAGACGGAGACGAGCCCGAGCATCCCGGCCGTGCTCGCCGCCTGGATCATCCCGGCGTGGGGGGCGTAGCGCAGCGGCTCGCGGCCCTGGACCGAGTGGCGATGCGCGCGCGTCGACCATCCGAAGATCGTCAGGTCGTTCTCGAGTCGCTCCGCGTACGGCCCGTCCATCCCGTGGGCGGTGATCACGACGGTGCAGGGCCCCGACGTCGGGTCGATGCGCGCAAGGAGCGCGCGCAGCTCGGGCACCGGCTGGTGGGCGATGAGCAGGTCGGCCGGGGCGAGGAGGCGGTCGAGCACCTCGCGACCCGACGGCGTCCCGAGGTCGAGCGCGAGCGAGCGCTTCCCGGTGTCGAACGCCATGTGCATCGCGCCGGTGTCGAGGCCGGGGCGGTCGTCCGGAAACGGCGGCAGGCGCCGGATCTCGCCGCCCGCGGGCGGCTCGACCTTGACGACGCTCGCGCCGAAGTCCGAGTAGCGCTTCGTGGCGACGCCCGCCGCGAGCGTGCCCCCGACCTCCACCACCGCAAGGCCGGCGAGTGGCTGCATCAGCGACCCCGCATCAGCGCCGGCGGCATCCGCGCCGGCCGAGCGCCACCCTACGAATCTCCGGCGCGCCGCGGCAAGCCCGGGGCGGGCGGCGCCTCGCCGGGCTGCGGGTAGCCCTCGGCGATCGCCCCCGCGCGCAGCAGGCCGGCGATCTCCGGGGCGCTGTAGCCGAGCTCCGCCAGGACCTCGCCGTTGTGCTCGCCGACGAGCGCGGTGGGCCGGTCCCAGGTCAGCGGATCCGGCTCCACCTGCCAGAGGAAGCCCCCGACCATCGCCGGACCGGTCCAGCGGTGCTCGATGGTGCGGTTCCACTCGCGCGCCTGCAGCTGCGGCGACATCAGGACCTGCGAGGAGGAGATGACCGGCGCGCAGATGGCGCCGGCGGCCTGCAGGTCGTCGGCGAGGTCGAAGGCCGCGCGCTCCCCGGTGGCGGCGCTGATCGCCCGGTCGACGGCCTCGCGCGCGCCGAGACGCCCGGGCAGCGTCGACCAGGGGTGGGGCTCCTCGGCCCACTCGCCGTGCCCGAGCGCGCCGGCGAGGGCCGCCCACTGCGCGTCGTCCTCGGCTGCGATCGCGACCCACTCG
>VYDC01000225.1:4601-6677 GCA_009843585.1 Chloroflexota bacterium
ACTCGTCGTCGCCCGCGGCGCGGTAGACGCCGTGCGGGACGACGTGCGGATCGCGGTTCCCGAGGCGCGCGGGGCGGCGGCCGTTCATCGTCCACTCCCCCAGCAGCCCGGGGAACTGCCAGACGAGCCCCTCCCACTGCGAGAAGTCGGTGAAGCAGCCCTCGCCGGTGCGCTCGCGCTGCTCGAGGGCGGTGATCGCGGCGCAGACGGTGGTGGCCGCGCCGGTGGCGTCGGAGTGGAAGTTGGAGCGCACGTCCTCCATCGGGCCGTCCGGGTAGCCGCGCACGGCCATGTGCCCGCTGGTGGCGTCGAGCCCGGCGCCGAGCGTCACCTTCCCCGCGTAGATCCCCTCAACCCCCCAGCCGGCGAGCGAGATCATGCAGGTACGGGGATTGAGCTGATGCACCGCCTCCCACCCGAACCCGAGCCGCGCGATCGTGCCGGAGGAGTAGCCCTCGATGAAGAGGTCCGAGCCCGCGATGAGGCGGCGGAGGACCTCGGCGCCGCCCTCGGTGCGGACGTCCAGGCAGACGTTCCGCTTGTTGCGGTTCCCCTGGTGGTGGAGCGCGTCGCGCTCGTACGGGGGGCCGTCTCCCGGCATCGTCGCCTCGCGCGGGCGCACCGGTCGCGTCATCGAGCTCCGGGGGTACGACTCCACCTTCACGACGTCGGCGCCCATGTCGCCGAGCAGCGAGGCGCCGACCGGCCCGGCCCAGGCCTCCGTCATCTCGACCACGCGCAGCCCGGCCAGCGCCGCCGTCGTCACCTGGTCACCCCCGCCCGGAAGAGCGCCACCTGCTCGTCCCGCTCGTAGCCGAGCTCGTCGAGGGGCTCGCCGGTGTGCTCCCCTAAGCGCGGCGAGGGGCGAGCCTGCCACGCATCTGAGGCGAGCCCCCCGGTGCGGTACGGCGCGCCGGCGAGCGCATGCGCGCCGACGCCCGGCTGCTCCACGGAGACGAAGGAGCCGCGCGCGACGGCCTGCGGCTCCGCGAGGATCTCCGACACCTCGATCAGCGGGGCGACCATCACGCCCGCATCCTGCAGCTCCTCGAACGCCTCGTGCTTCGTGCGGGAGGCGAGGTAGGGCCCGAAGTACTCCATGAAGTCCTCCCAGTGGTTCGGGCGCTCCCCCGGCTGGAAGCGGGGATCGTGCGGGATCTCCGGATGGCCGATGGCGGCGCAGAGCCGGCTGAACCACGGCTCCATGTGCGCCGAGATCGTGAGGTAGCCGTCGCGGCAGCGGTAGTTCCCGGTGGGGTAGATGGCGTGGGACTGCCCGCCCGTGCGCGCCCACTCGGTGCCGGTGAAGACCCAGGGGACGAAGGAGGTGTCGACGTTGCCCAGGATCGCCTCGACCTGCGAGACGTCGACGTCCCGCCTGACGCCGCCGTGACGCAGCCCCCAGCAGACCGCGAAGCCGGCCGCGGCCGCGGTGTGGGCGGCCTGCACGTGCCCCGCCTCGGGCGCGTACCTCAGGGGCTCGCGGCCCTCGATGGCGTTGCGGTGGACGCGCGTCGTCCACGACAGCATGGAGAGGTCGTTCTCCCGGCGCTCGGCGTAGGGGCCGGTCAGGCCGTGCGGGGTGATCGCGACCGTGCTCGGACCCTCCTGGTCGTCGACGAGCGCGCGGAGCCGGAGGATCTCCGCGGGCGCGCCGTCGAAGACGGCGAGCTGCGCGGTGCGGAGGAGCCGCTGGAGCACCTCGCGACCCGACGGCGTCAGGAGGTCGAGCGCGAGCGAGCGCTTCCCGGTGTTGAAGGCGAGGTGGTAGGCGCCGCGGTCGATGTGCGGCCGGTCGTCGGGGAACGGGGGGAGCCGGCGCAGCGGCCCGACCGCCGGCGGCTCCACCGTGACCACGTCTGAGCCGTAGTCGGCGAAGGTCTTCGTCGCGGCGGCCGAGGCGACGCTCGCGCCCACCTCGACGACCCGGATGCCGTGAAGGGGCTGCACCGTGTCCCCCCTCCGCTGCGGGCACCCCCGCCGCGCGCACCGGGGCGAGGACGCCTGCTGCCGCCCTGTGTAGCAGAACTGGCCGCGCGCGGCGAGGCGGCCCCCCCGGGCTGGTAGGCTCGGGGG
>VYDC01000208.1 GCA_009843585.1 Chloroflexota bacterium
CGCCCACGCCCACGCCGGAGCTGACGCCCGAGCCCACCCCGGCCTACGAGCTGACGTCCGCACAGGAGATCGTCTTCATCGGGGATGTGTCGGACGAGTGGCAGTCCCGGGTCCGCGAGGAGATGGCGCGCGTGGTCGCGTTCTATGACGGCCGCTACGAGCTCGTCGTGCCAGCGTTCACGGTGTACCTCGCGGAAACGCGGCAGCCCGTCGCCGACCACTACCGGGAACTCCACGGCAGGGAGCCGCCGTCCAGTCCCTTTGGTCCCGATGCTCCCGGCGGCTGGGTGGCCGGCGATCGAGACGACCCCCTCGAGGCCTTCGTGGCCGCGGACCGCGAGAAGGTTCTCATCGAGGTGCTCTCCCACGAGTACTACCACCTGCTCCAGTTCCACGTGCTCCGCACGCTCGCAGACGGGACGCGGTCCTCTCCGGGCTGGTTGCTGGAGGGGACCGCGGAATACGGCGCGAGGGGGTACATCTGGCGCGATTCACCCGGCCGCGCCGAGCTCATGTGGCAATGGGAGCCGTTTGTGAGGGCGGACACGCCCTTCGCCGAGGTCATGAGGTACGCCGACGTCGAGCAGAACAACTACCTCTTCGCGGCCTCTGCCGTGGGATGGCTGGTGGAGAGATCGGGAAACGCACGCGCCGATCTGGAGTACTGGCGCCTCCTGGCCGAGACCGGCGACTGGGAGAGCGCCTTTCAGGACGCCTTCGGGCTCGCGGTGGTCGACTTCCCGGCAGCGTACGAGGCTGCTCGCGCTGCCGTCGCCCACGATCAACCGGAGATCAGGGGCCTCGTCGCCGACCTGGCGGGCGAGCCGCTCGCCGGCGTCTACGTGTCGGTCACGCCCAGCTGGGGCGGGGGCTTCGGCACAATGGGAATGTCCGCCGAGGACGGGACGTTCGCCATCCCGGTGTTTCGAGGATGGGACTATAGGCTCGCCCTCGGCCGTGTGGTCGGCTCCAACGTGTGGCTCACCCTCTTCGTCGACCCGGCGGCCGGCTACGCGAACGCATGCGGGCTCCACTACATGGACGTCGGAGAGGAGAGCGTCGACGGCCTTGTAATCCGCGTCCCGCCCGAATTGCTCTCGCGGGTCGAGCGCCCCCAATGCAACGAGGGCGTGCCGGGGTACCACAGGCTGGCGATGAGGTTCTTCGGGCCGGACGGGGCAGTGATCCACGGTCGGGAGGTGTCCGGCGTCATCTACGCCCCTGGACCGCCGCGGAGCGGGGGATGGGGCGCCGGCATCGGGCCGGACGGCATAGCCAGCCGCATCGTCCCCGAGGGCTCCTACGTGGTGGACGTCAACCACCGGAGCGGGGACGTGGGGCAGCGCATCGGCTGGTACGGCGGCGAGGGCGGCTTCACGACCTCCCGCGACCAGGCGACGGTCATCGAGCTCACCGGGGACGTCACCATCGAGATCCACTTCCCGGCGCCCCCCGCCAGTTTTCGCTAGACACGGGCGGCCTGGTCACCACGCTCGACAGCGACGAGTCCCGGCGCTGGGGGGACGCTCGCGTACGCCTCGGGCATCGCGGTGACGGCAGACGGCTCCATCTACCTCGCCAACACCGGGCGCCACCAGCTAGTCAGGCTCACGGCGGATAGAGGGCTGCGGGCCGTGCCCGGCACCGGCGAGAGCTCGACGGTCCTCGCTGGCGAGCGACCTTCCACCTGCCGCGGCGCATGGCGCTCGCTCCGACGGCTCGCTCCTCCTCGCGGATCAGGACGGGGAGCGTCATCCGCCGCATCGTCCCGTCGGCAGGCGGCTTCGAGAGCGCGAGCATGCCGCTGGCCGACTTCGAACCCCTCCCCCGCGTGCCCGGCGTGCGCGCCAGCCTTCTCGCCGGCTCGGACCGTCAAGTCCTGGTGGACGGGGCGGGTCGGAGCGAGCCCTTCACGTTGCTGGCGGGCGTAGCGCTGGATCGCTGCGGCAAGGTCATTGTCGCCGACCGCGCTAGGATGCGGACGAGTAGTGCTCGGGAGGCGGGCCCGTGCCCGCGCGGGAGCGCCATCGGCCGGCCGGGCCGCGCCTGTCAGTGGTGCCCCTGGGCGTGGTCCGGGTGTGGCGGGACCTGCTGCGGGCGCGGCCTCGTAGCGCGAGTAGGAGTGGCAACCGCAGGGCTACGAGCACGACGACCCATCGGGTAGGCGTATCCAGACGATCTGGGGGAAGCCGTTCACCGCGATCCCCCGTCCGTCGTACCGGGGGTCGTCGCTGGGGACGGCACAGCGCGTCGTCCCGAGATCGACCAGCACCCGGTAGCGGCCGTCCCGGAGGTCGAGCTCGTAAGACCCGTCCCTGCCGGTCACCGCGACATCCTCCCAGCGCAGGCCGTCGCGGGTGGCGACGACGACCGTTCCCGGAGACGCATTGCCGTCGCGGTCCCAGATCCACCCCCGGATCCGGTGGAGCGTGGGCGGGCCCGCGTCGGCGCGGTATTCCTCGAACGCGTGCTGGAAGTCATCGACGCCCAGGCCGAACGCTCCGGCGAAGGCCGCCCGCCAGTCGCTCGATGACGGGAGCCGGCGGTAGTAGTCGAGCAGCGCCGGCTCGCCGGCGCGCCCGGCCAGCCACTCGACCGCGAGGTAGCTGAGCCCTGCGGCCCTCTCGAACCCGACGGACTGGAAGTCGTCCCGCGTGCCGAACGTGGCGAGCGCATCGCGGAGACCGCGCACCCTCTCCCACTTCTCGGACCGGATGTCGTTCATCGTCCGGACCCCCGACGCGGCCTCGGAGGCGTGGCGGACGTACGCCCTAATGCCGTGGGTGAGCCACATGGGTCCGTGGGGATCGCCCCCGCCCGCCGGCGGCAGGGAGGAGGGGGGCGCAAGGCGGTCGATGACGTGATCGAGATGGTAGGAGTCGATGAAGCTGCGCAACGCTAGGCGGCAGCTCGCTTTGACGACTAACACGGCCGGATGCCGCTACCGGTGGAAGCAGATCTCCCGGGAGACCTCGCCCACCGCCGCGGACGCCGACGCATCGTCGGCGGCGACGTGGAGGGTGTAGTCCGCGGTCCTGGTGCCCAGGTGATCGGCGAGCAGCGAGCCGAGCCGGCGGAGATGCTCGCGGAACTCGCTCGCCCGCGCGGCCGGCACGCCGGGCGAGGATGTGACGACGGGCTCGTCGACCCCGTCACCGAGGTGCGGCAGGATCGCCTGTGTGACGGCCGAGAGGTAGGACTCGAACCGCTCGTAGAAGTCACGCGGGGCGAGTCCGAACGCGCCCTCGAGGGCCTCGCCCCACTCGGTCGCGGAGGAGAGCAGGCGGTAGTACTCGACGTGCGCTCCCTCGTCGGCGAGCTGTCTCGTCCACGCGGTGTCCGAGAGCAGGGATCCGCCGTCCCCGGAGAGGGCCGCGTGCCCCGAGAGCCACTCGACGGCGAGCGCTCCGAGGGTGTAGGTCGGGGACGCCTCCGCGTAGAAGGGCTCCGGCGCTTCGTACCCCTGGAGCATGTGCTCCAGGCCGAGGGACGTCCTCCATCGACCGCGGTGCAGGGCCTCCGCGTCGGTGTCTCTCACCTCCTCGCGCAGGTAGAGATCGGCCGCATACGTCGCGGACCCCTCGGTCATCCACGCGGGCGAGGAGCCGACGGCCGGGCCTCCCCGGGCGAGGTGGACCTGCAGCACGTGGAAGTACTCGTGCGCGAGAGCGCCGGCGCCCACGTGATCGACGGAGGGCGCATGGATGAGGATCTTCCCGGGCGACGCCGCCGCCACCGACGGTCCGAGCCGCGTCAGCAATTCCGGCACGAAGGCGACGGTGAAATCCGGCGGCTCGATCCCGTAGCGCTCCGCGAAGAAGGCGAGGACGGGCGCCAGGTCGGCACGGATCCGGGCGAGCTCCGCGGCGGGGACGCTCTCCGGCGCCTCGAACTCGACGTCGGCCTCACCCCCCTGCCACCACCGGGCTCCATCGGTCAGCTCGACCCAGAGCCCGTCGCCACGCTCGAGCTCGACGAGCGTGTTCTGGGCCGGCGGGTCGCCGGGGCGGTAGTGCAGGTAGCGCTGCGACTGGGTGTCCCAGCGGGAGGCGCGGACGAGCGTCTCGCCGAAGCGCGCGAGCACCGCACCGACCGCCGCTCCGTCCGGACCGAGCCATCCCACCAGGTTCCTGCCGGCGGAGAGGGAGAGCAGCACCCCGCCGGTCGCGGCGGAGCGCGTCCACTCGACCGCCGCGTCGCCCCCGAGCCGCAGCCACACGCCAGCGCCGGCCGTGAGCCTCCTCTCCCCGTCCCGGGGAACGCGGCCCCGGGGCCAGCTCTCGTAGCGCCGCCCGGCCGCATCCCAGAGCGACACCCTCTCGAGCGCCGGGATGTCGTCGAACAGCTCCGCGACCGTGGCGTCCGGCCCGAGCCAGGCGATCATCGTCCAGCCGGGGCGAAGCGTCGTCGTGACGGTCCGAGCCCCGGGAGGCTCCCCCGACTCGGCCGACGCTGTCGCCGGCGCGGCGACGAGGGCGATCGCGACGAGCAGCATCAGAGCCGCGCACGCGCGGATGTGGCGGCGCAGCGTCCTCCGGGCTGCCTCGCCTGCCCGTCGACCCCCTCGAGCGCCCGCGCCGGGAGCGTCGAAGCGGGGCCGGGTCCTGCCGTCCCGCGGATCGGACGGGGCCAGGGGGACCGGCATCAGCCCGACCTGCCGCGGGCCGCCGCCCCGGGGCGATGACGGGCCCGCCGGTATGCGACTCGAGGCGCCCTCCCCGCAGGCAAGGCGACAGCCGCGCGGGGAAGCGGACGCCGCGTGCCTCGGAGCGCCGAATCCATCACGATCACTCTCCCCGACGCCTCGTCGCCCGCGTCCCGGCGGTCTCATCGCCGCGTCGCTGCGTCAGCGGAACTCCGGGAGGTTGACGACGAGCCCGGTGACGTCCCCGTCGTCGACCGCGAGGAGCGTGATTCGCTGACTACGCGTGGTGAAGCCGCTCTCACCGCCGTACCAGCCCGACCGCGCCCAGCCGGCTTCGCGGACGATGGTGACGCCCAGCCTGTACCAGCCCGCGGGCGCGAGCAGCGTGAAGGTGCCGTCGGGGCCGGTCTCATCGCGGCGGACGTCCGCGCCCCGCCCCGCGTCGGCATAGACGCTCACTCCCTCCACGGGCTCACCGTCGGGCCCGAGCACCACGCCGGAGATGCGATAGAGCGCCGCCGAGTCTCCGGCATCGACACCCTCCGGAGCCGTCCACCAGCCGTCTCCTGCGTCTACGCACGGAGCATGCGGATCGAGCGGCAGCGTGATGGCGATGCCGGTCACGCCGGCGTCCCCCACCTCGATCACCGCGGCCGCCTCCATCTCGCCGATGTCGAGGAGCCCGCCAGCGCCGTCGTAGTACCCGATGGTCCCGCAGCGCGGGTGCACCACGAAGAGCTCGACGGGACCGCTTGCGGCAATGCTGAAGGTCCCGTCCGCTCCCGTCTCGTCGATGCAGGAGCCGCCGGGCCGCGTGGGCCACACTTCGAGATCCTGCGCGGGTCTCGCGTCGGGCCCGAGGACGACCCCTTGGATGTGCGGTAGGGGCGGCGCGATCTCCTCCCGGTAGACGTCGAACGCCTCGTAGAAGGCGTCGACGGAGACGCCGAAGGCGTCCGCGAAGGCGATCTCCCACGAGCGAGCGCTCGAGAGCCGCCGGGAGAAGTCCCAGAGCGCGCTCTCGCCCGCGCGTTCCACCAGCCGCGCCGTGGCGAGCTGCAAGAGCCCGTCCACGCCGCAGTCCTGGACGTTAGTGTCGCTCCGGAGCGGGCCGGCGGCTCCCCGGGCGCTGCCGATAGCGGATTCGAGACCGGGCTCGGCGGCACGCCATCCGACCGCGAGGTCACGCACGTCCGTGAAGTGCCACACCATCCCGTGCATCAACCACGCCGGGGGAAGTGCCCCATCCGATAGCTTCTCGCGCAGGGCGTGGACGTATCCCCACCCGACGGTCCGAAGGTTGCCCTCTTTCAGCTCGACGACGCCGGCGCCGTACGACGCCGGCTCGCCCGAGTCGGCCATCACGAGCGTCACGCCCTCCGCGGTGAGGCCGTAGCGGTGAGCAAAGAACGCCGTGGTGATCGCGTACTCCTCCTCGAGCCGCTGACGCCACGCGATCCGCCCGGCCGTCGAGTAGCCGTCCGGGAGCACGACGGTGGCCGTCGGGAGGGCCCTGTCGGCGTCTCCGCCCGGCAGCGGCACGCGCAGGGCGATGTCGCCGTAGCGGAGGGGCGCGTCGGAGCCGACCCTCCCCGACAGCGGCAGCGGGATCATCCCCAGCGCGTCCCACGATCCGCCGGCCACACGCGCGCCGATGTATGTCGAGCCGGCAGGCGGCAGGCGCCGCGCGGAGGCGCCCCAGGGCGACGCCACCTGCTGCCAGAGGCGCAGGTCGATGCGCAGCGGCGTCCCGCCGCTCCCCAGCGGAACGTCGAACTCGATGTTGCCGTAGCGAAGGCGCCCGCTGGCGGTGACGCCGTCATCCAGCGCCACCGGGATCGTGCCCAGCGCCTCCCAGGCACCGCCCCGAGGGCGGGCGCTGACGAAGAGGCTCGTCAGATTCCCCTCCCTCTGCCAGATGCGCACGTCGAGCTCGGCGACATCGCCCGCGTGCGCGCCGCGCGGCGCTGCGTTCGCGACGGTGTAGGGG
>VYDC01000184.1:0-970 GCA_009843585.1 Chloroflexota bacterium
CGGGCGGCGCGCCTCCGAGCGGGTGCGGTCCCACCCGTGATCGGGCGCGCGGGAGGGGCTCCCGGGGAGGGGATCCGCTAGTGGAGTCGACCGGGGTCGCCGCCGCCTTCTGGCTGCTCTCCGCCGTCACGGTCGGGGGCGCGCTCCTGGTGCTGCTCTCGCGCAACCTGGTGCATGCGCTCGTCTTCCTGGTGCTCGCCTTCCTGGGGACGGCCGGGCTCTTCCTGACGCTCTCCGCCGACTTCATCGCCGTGGCGCAGGTCCTCATCTACGCCGGCGCCATCGCCGTCCTGATCGTCTTCGCGATCATGCTGACGCCCCTCGCCTCGCGCGACAACGGGAACTCGCTCTACGCGGTCCCCGGCGTGCTGCTCGGCCTGGCCACGGCGGCGCTCGTCGCCTTCGCGGCGCTCGAGGTCGGCTGGCCGGAGCTCGCCGGCGGCGCGCTCGAGGCGCGCGGCTTCACCTCGACGGTGGCGACGATCGGTGAGCTCCTGCTCGGCCGCTACGTGCTCGCCTTCGAGGTCGCCTCGGTGCTGCTGCTCTTCGCCCTGATCGGGGCGATCGTGCTGGTGCGCGAGGACGCGCCGGACGGGCCGGGCGAGGGGCAGGGGCCGTGAGCCTCGATCTCGCGCCCACGCTCGCGCACTACCTGGTGGTCTCGGGGCTCGTCTTCGGGCTCGGGAGCGCGGTGGCGCTCTCCAAGCGCAACGCGATCGCCGTGCTGATGGGCGTCGAGCTGATGCTCAACGGCGTCAACCTGGCGCTCGTCGCCTTCTCGCGCTTCGGCGCCGCCTTCGCCGACGAGGCGGCCGCCCTCTCCGGCCACGCCTTCGTCGTCTTCGTGCTCACCGTCGACGCCAACGAGGACAACGAAGCCCTCTCTCAACCAGTGCTCGTCAAGAGGAAGAGCGATAAGTAGCACAAAGAACTCCGCGAGTAGATTCGAAGTTATGGGAGGGGGTGTTTG
>VYDC01000184.1:980-6596 GCA_009843585.1 Chloroflexota bacterium
CGGCAAGACCCACGTCGCCCGCGAGGTGCTGAACAAGATATGAGCGCCCAGACGCCGCCCCTCGCCCGGGGACGGGGGCCCCGGTGATCGCCGGGCTGGGCACCATCCCCGAGGGCGCGCTGTGGGCGATCTACCTGGCGCCCGTCGCCTCGTTCTGCGCGATCGCGGCGCTGCTCAGGGGGCGCCCGCTCGCCGCCGGGCGCCTCACCATCGCCGCGGTCGGCCTCACCTGGGTGCTCTCGATGTGGGCGCTCGCCAGCGCCCTCCACCACGACGGCGAGCCGCTCGCGCTGCAGGCGCACACCTGGTTCTCGGTCGGCGGCTTCGAGATGGCGGTGGGCCTCCACCTGGACGGTCTCACCGCCGTGATGCTCGTCGTCGTGACCACGGTCGCGCTGCTGGTGCAGGTCTACTCCACCGGCTACATGCACGGCGACCCCGGCTACGCCCGCTACTTCGCCTACATGTCGCTCTTCACCGGCTCGATGCTGGGCCTCGTGCTCGCCTCGAACCTGGTGCAGCTCTTCGTGCACTGGGAGCTGGTGGGGCTCTGCTCCTACCTCCTGATCGGCTTCTGGTTCGACCGGCCCTCGGCGTCGGCGGCGGCGAAGAAGGCCTTCATCGTCACGCGCTTCGGCGACCTGGGCTTCCTGCTCGCGGTGCTGCTCGTCGGGACGAAGACGGGGATCTTCGACATCCAGTCCATCAACGAGCTCGCGCACGGGGGCGCGCTCGGCGGCGCCGTGCTCACCGGCTTCACGCTCGGCCTGCTCGCGGGCGCCGTCGGGAAGTCGGCGCAGTTCCCGCTGCACATCTGGCTCCCGGACGCGATGGAGGGGCCGACGCCGGTCTCGGCGCTGATCCACGCGGCGACGATGGTCGCGGCGGGCGTCTACCTGCTCGCGCGCTTCTTCCCCTCGCTCGACGCCGCGCCGGCCGAGGTGGGGACGCTGGTCGCCTACACCGGCGGGCTCACCGCGCTGCTCGCGGCGACGATGGGCGTGGTCGCGACCGACATCAAGCGCGTCCTCGCCTATTCGACGATCTCGCAGCTCGGCTACATGGTGATGGCGCTCGGCGTCGGCGGGTACGTCGCGGCCGTCTTCCACCTCTTCACGCACGCGTTCTTCAAGGCGCTGCTCTTCCTCGGATCGGGATCGGTGAACCACGCGACCGGCACCTTCGACATGCGGCTGATGGGGGGCCTCTCCCGCGCGATGCCGGTGACCTTCGCGACCTTCGTCGTGGGCTCGCGCTCGCTCGCCGGCGTCTTCCCGCTCGCCGGCTTCTGGAGCAAGGACGAGATCCTGCTCGACGCCTGGATCCACCACGAGTGGGTGCTCTTCGCCCTGGGCGTCGGCGTGGCCGCTCTCACCGCGCTCTACATGTTCCGCGCGATCTTCCTCACCTTCCTGGGCGAGTACGCGGGCGGCGAGCCGGGCCACGGCGGCGCGCCCCACGAGTCGCCGGCCTCGATGTGGGTGCCGCTCGCGCTGCTCGCCGTCCCCGCCGTCGCCGTCGGCTGGCTCAACGTCGGCGGCGGCTTCGGCACCTTCGTGGAGGGCGCGCTGCCGGAGGAGATGCGCCACTTCGAGTTCGACGTCCACCCGGTCGTGCTCGTGAGCTCGACGCTCGCCGCCTTCGGCGGCATCGGGGCGGCGGCGGCCATCTACCTCTACCGCTCGCCGCCGCCCGAGCGCGTGCGAGCCGCCTGCGGCCCGCTCGCCGGCCTCGTCGAGCGCAAGTACTACCTCGACGAGCTGGCGGAGACGGTCGTCGTGCGCTGGGCGCTCCACCGGGGGATCGGTCGCGCGGCGGCCGCCCTGGACCGCGTCGTCGTCGACGGCGTCGTGAACGGCGTCGGCCGCCTCTCGCTCTCCGCGGGGGACGCGTTCAGGCGGGCGCAGAGCGGGCAGCTGCAGGCCTACACGTCGATGCTGCTCGCCGGGGTCGTGGCCGTCGCGGTGCTGCTGTTCGTCTTCGGCGGCGAGGTGCTGGCCGAATGATCGGGAGCGGCTGAGCGATGCTGACGGTGCTGCTCTTCCTCCCGGCGCTCGGTGCCGCCTTCGTCGCGCTGCTCCCGCGGGCGCGCGAGCACGACGCGCGGTGGCTCGCGCTCGCGGTGCGCGGGGCGACGCTGGTCCTCGCAGCCGTCGTCTTCGTCGCGCACGAGAGCGGCGAGCCGGGCTACCAGTTCGTCGATCGCTTCGAGTGGATCCGGGCGGCGGGGGCCGGCTTCTCCGTGCAGTACGCCCTCGGGGTCGACGGCCTCTCGGCGCCGATGGTGCTGCTCAACGGCCTGCTGAGCGTCGTGGCGGTCCTCGTCTCCTTCCGCATCACCGACCGCCCCCGCGCCTACTTCGCCTGGCTGCTGCTCCTCGAGACGGCGGTGATGGGGGTCTTCCTCTCCCTCGACCTGCTGCAGTTCTTCGTCTTCTGGGAGCTGGAGCTGCTCCCGATGTACCTGCTCATCAGCGGCTGGGGCACCGGCCGCCGCGAGTACAGCGCGACCAAGTTCGTGCTCTACACCCTCGCTGGCTCCGCGTTCATGCTCGTCGGCTTCCTCGTGCTCGGCCTCGCCGCCGGCAGCTTCGACATCGAGGTCCTCGCCCGGGAGCCCGTCGCGGACGCGGCGATTCCGCTCTCGCTCGTCTTCTGGGCCGTGATGGCGGCGTTCCTGGTGAAGCTCCCGGTCGTGCCGCTGCACACGTGGCTCCCCGATGCCCACACCGACGCCCCGACGGCGGTCTCGGTGATCCTCGCCGGCGTGCTCCTGAAGATGGGGGGCTACGGGATCCTGCGCATCGCGCTGCCGCTCCTCCCCGGCCAGGCGCAGGAGTTCAGCACGGCGCTCGCCGCCATCGCCGGTCTCACCGTCCTCTACGGGGCGGTGATCACGCTCCAGCAGCAGGACCTCAAGCGGCTCGTCGCCTACTCCTCCGTGTCGCACATGGGCTACGTGCTGCTCGGCGTCTCGGCTCTGGGGACGACGGCCCTCGCCGGCGCCGCCCTCCAGATGTTCACCCACGGCCTGATCACCGGGCTGCTCTTCGTCACCGTCGGGCTCATCTACGACCGCACGCACACGCGCGAGATCGCCGAGCTGCGCGGCCTCATGCACCGCCTCCCCCTGATCGGCGCGGTGATGGTGGTGGCCGGCCTCGCCTCGCTCGGGCTGCCCGGCCTCGCGGGCTTCGTCGCCGAGTTCACGACCTTCGTCGGGGCGATCCAGCAGCAGCCGGCGGCCACGATCGCCGGCGTCGGCGGCATCGTGCTCGCCGCCGGCTACATCCTCTGGACGGTGGAGCGGGTCTTCACCGGCCCGCCCGACGAGAGGTGGAGCGGCCTCACCGACGCGACGGCGTGGTGGGAGCGCGCCGCGATGGGCTCGCTGGTGCTGCTGATCGTCGCCGTCGGGATCTTCCCGCGGCCGCTCACCGACGTGATCCGGCACGGCGTCGAGCCCATCGCCGCGGTGATGGGGGCGGCCTGATGCCGCGGCCCGGGGCCGGCGCGGGCCCCGCTCCGGGAGGTGCGCCGTGGAGCTGACGGGCTTCGCCCAGATCCACGCCATCGGCGCCTCCGCCTCGCTCTTCGCGGGCGCAGGCCTCGTCCTGCTCGCGCAGCTCGCGCGGCCGCTCTGGGCGGGTCGCGGCGGCGACGGGCGGGCCGGCCCGGGCTCGCCCTCGTTCGCCCTGGCGCTCGCGGCGCTCGCCGTCGCCGCCGCCTGGTCGCTCTGGCACGAGGCGACGGGGAGCTCGGGCGCGGTGCTCGACGGCGCGGTGGTGGTGGACCGCTTCGCGGTCTACTTCGCGCTCCTGCTCACCGCCTCCGCCGCGGCGGTCGCCGTCGTCGCGCGCGACTGGGCGCAGGGGCTCGGCGACGAGCTCGCCTCCGACTTCTATGCGCTGCTCCTGGCCTCGGCGGGGGCGATGGTGCTGCTCGCGCAGGCGAACGACCTCGTCGCCATCTTCGTGGTGCTCGAGACCACCTCCATCGCGCAGTTCGTGCTCGTCGGGATCGGGGGCGGCGGCCGCTCGGCGGAGGCCGGGCTCAAGTACGTGCTCGCCGGCGCGGTGGCGGCCGCCGTCCTGCTCTACGGCTTCGTCTTCCTCTTCGGCGTGGCGGGGACCACCTCGCTCCCCGGCATCGCCGAGGTCGCGAGCTCCGACGACGGCGAGCTCCGGCTCGCGCTCCTGCTCGGTGTGGCGCTCGTGCTCGTCGGCCTCGGCTTCAAGATGGCGCTCGTCCCCTCCCACGGCTGGGTGCCCGACGTCTACCAGGGGGCGCCTCCACCGGTCGCCGCCTTCCTCTCGGTCGCGTCGAAGGCGGCCGGCTTCGCGGTGGCGCTGCGCATCCTCTACGTCGGCCTCGGCGGCGGCGCCTCCTCCGTGGCCGACGAGATCGCCGTGACGGTCGGCGTCGTCGCCGCCGTCTCGATGACGGCCGGCAACCTGGGCGCCTTCTGGCAGCAGGACGCCCGGCGCCTGCTCGGCTACTCCTCGGTGGCGCAGGCGGGCAACATCGCCATCGGGGTCGCCGCGCTCGTCGCCGGCAGCGCCGTCGGGCCGTCGGCGGTGCTCTTCTTCCTGGCCACGTACGCCGCGACCAACCTCGGGCTCTTCTTCGTCGTGATCGTCGTCGGGGAGCGAACCGGCTCCTACCAGCTCTCCGAGTACGAGGGCCTCGCGCGGCGCGCGCCCCTGCTCGCCGCGGTGCTCGGGCTCTGCCTCCTCTCGCTCACCGGGCTGCCCCCGACGGCCGGCTTCCTGGCGAAGCTCTACATCTTCAACGCGGCGGTCCAGGCCTCGCAGCCGTGGCTGGTCGGCCTCGTCGCGGTCGGCGTCCTGAACACGGCGCTCTCGGCCTTCTACTACCTCCGCTGGGCGAGGCTGCTGGTACGCGAGGCGCCCGACGCCGCCGGCGCGCGCCGGCCCGGGCCCTCGCTCCTGCCTGCGGGCGCCACGCAGCTCCTGCTCCTCGCGACGGCGGCGGCCGTGCTCGTCTTCGGCATCGTGCCGACGCCCCTGATCTCGGCGGCGCGCCGGGCCGCCGAGGCGCTGGTCGCCCTCTGACCGGCGGGGCCCCGGGCGGTCACGAACTCTCCGTCGAGATCGACGAGGCGCTCCCCCGCGAGCTCCGCGAGGCGGCGTCCGGCGCGCATCTCCCGGAGCTCCTGGCCGCGCTGCTGCAGGAGGAGGGGGTGCCGCCGGCGGCGATCGCGGTGCGGCTCGCCGACGACCGGGCGCTGCGCGAGCTGAACCGCACCTTCCGCGGGCTCGACGAGCCGACCGACGTGCTCTCCTTCCCGCTCGACGAGGAGGCGGGGACCGACGCCGCGCCGTTCCCGTCGGCGCCGGGGGCGGCCGCGGCGCGCGAACTCGGCGACATCGCGATCTCGGTGGAGCGCGCCGCCGCGCAGGCTCGCCGGGCCGGCAGGGAGGTGGCGCTCGAGCTGCGCCACCTCGCCCTCCACGGGGCGCTCCACCTCCTGGGTCACGATCACGGGAGCCCCGCCGCGGCGCGCGCCCTTCGCGCCCGCGAGGAGCGGCACCTCGGGGCGGCCATCCACGACGGGCCGGAGGCCGCGCCCGGCGGGCGGCGCTGAGCGCGGAC
>VYDC01000251.1 GCA_009843585.1 Chloroflexota bacterium
CCCCGGCATCGCGTCGGCCGGCGCGGTCACGCACCCCGGCGGCTACACTCTATCGGAGCGGTCGCGGGCCGAGGCGGCCGGCCCGCGGCGGTCGGGCGGGGGTAGCTCAGCTGGCAGAGCATCTGCCTTCCAAGCAGAAGGTCGCGGGTTCGAGACCCGTCCCCCGCTCCACTCCCTGACGCCGGGGCGTTCCGCTGAGCGGAGCCCCGAGGCCCGCGCGACTCGCGATGCCCGGCGCGCGCGCTTCACGGGCGCGCGCCCCGATCGCTCGCGCCGATCACGCTGCCCACCCCGCGGCGGCGCTCCGCCCGCGCTCCCGGCGCCGATCGCTCGGCGCTCCGGGCGAGGGGTGCCGGCGTCTATCGGGGCAGGTTGAGGAAGGCGCGGATGACCGGGTGCTCGCGCACCTCGGCGCGGCTCCGGGCCGGCGATCCGGGCGCGACGTCCTCGCCGTAGAACCCGGCAAACCAGAGCAGGAGGTTCGAGTTCCAGTAGACGAAGCCGTTCGGCGGCTCGCAGCCGGCGAGGAGCGGCTCGGCGCGCTGATCCGTCCGCCACTCGTCCCGCCGCGCCTCGCTGTCCGGGTAGACCCACAGCACCCAGACGGCGAAGCGCCCGCTCTCCTCGTCTCCCGCGACGACGAAGGGCAGACCCTCCACCGCGGTCCCCGGGCAGGCGGAGCCGGCATCGTAGAGATCGGTGGGTACGACGCCGCCCGGCGCCAGCGCGTCGTGGAGGTCGGAGAGCGAGTACGGGACGCCCTCCGCGCTCGGCGGCTCCGGCGTCGCCGTCGCCGTCGGCGCGGGCGTCGGCGTCGCGGTCCGTGCGGGTGTCGGCGTCGCGGTGGGTGCGGGCGTGGCCGGAGGCGCGGTGGGCGTCGGGGTGGCGGCGGCGACACGAGTTGCCGCGGGCGTTGCGGCCACGGTGACCGGCGGTGCCCCCTCCTCGTCACCGCCGAACCGGAAGGCGATGACGGTGAGCACGATCGACACCGCGAGCAGCGGGAGCGCCACGAAGACGAAGAAGCCCGTGGGCGAGAGCGCTCTCATCACCGCTCCTCCCCGGCGCGGCGGACCGGCCGCGCCGTCCACCGCATCCGCGCGTCTCGGGGCCCCGCCGGCCCGCCTGCGATGGTACGCCCCCCGGCCGCGAACAGCGCCACCCGGCTGCCCGTCGCTCCTTATGTCTGCTCAAGGGCGGCGCGCGCAGCGGGCGACGCTCGCCCTCGCGGCGCCCCGCGTGCTATCTGAGTGCCGATGACGGGCGCGCCTCACAGGACGATCGCCGACGTGGCGGTGATCGGAGCCGGCACCGCCGGCTGCGTTCTCGCCGGCCGGCTCAGCGAGAGAGCCGACCGCCGCGTGCTGCTCATCGAGGCCGGGCCCGACTTCGGCCCGGCCGACGGCGGCGGATGGCCGGAGGAGATCGCCTCGGATCGCTG
The DNA here is from genome assembly GCA_009843585.1 of Chloroflexota bacterium. Classification (GTDB taxonomy): domain Bacteria; phylum Chloroflexota; class Dehalococcoidia; order UBA2979; family UBA2979; genus VYDC01. The sequence continues at coordinate 1,442 of VYDC01000251.1, forward strand.
GGTCGGCCACGAGACCGCCTACGACTGGGGTTACCTCGCTCCCCTCTCCGGGCGCCCGCAGCGCTACCTGCGCGGCCGCGTGGTCGGGGGCTCCTCCTCGATCAACGCGCTCGGGATCAACTGGGGCCTCCGCCGCGACTACGACGGCTGGGCGGCGCGCGGCCTGCCGGGCTGGGACTTCGCGGGGCTGCTGCCGGCCTTCCGCCGGGTCGAGCGGCTGACCGAGGCGGAGGGGACGGGACCGCTCGGCCCCTCCGATCCGGAGCGCGGCCGCGACGGCGCGTTGACGGTGACCAGGATCGACCGCCGCACGCCCTACCTGGAGGCGTTCGGCCGGGCTTGCGAGCGGGCGGGGCTGCCGCTCGTCGACCCGGCCGGCCCGGACGCGCCGGCGGGCTACGGGGCGATGACGAGAAGCGCCGTCGCCGGCCGCCGCGTGCACGCGGCGGCGGCCTATCTCGATCCCGCGCGCGGCCGCCCCAACCTGGAGATCCGCGCCGGGGCGGAGGTCGAGAGGATCGAGTGGAGCCGGGGACGCGCCCTCGCGCTCGCGCTCCGGGGGCCGGACGGCGAGGAGGTCGTCGAGGCCGGGCGGGTCGTGCTCGCGGCGGGCGCGATCGGGAGCCCCCTGCTCCTGCAGCGCTCCGGGATCGGACCCCGGGAACTCCTCAGGCGGGTGCTCGGCGAGGGGAGCGAGCCGCACCACCTGCCGGGCGTCGGGCGCCGGCTTCTGGATCACTACGGCGTGCGCTTCGCCGTCGCGGCCGCACCGGGGTCCCGGGCCCGACTCGAGGCGGCGGGCGGGCCGCGCCGCGGCTCGGTCACGGCGCGCATCCGGACCGACCCGGCCCTCGACTGCTACGACGTGACCGTCACCTCGACCCAGGACCTCGACGGGCTGCTGGCGATCGAGCGGCCGCCGGGCGCGGGCGGCGAGGACATGGTCTTCCCGTTCATCGCCTGGCACGTGCAGCCGGAGAGCGTCGGCCGGGTGGAGATCACGAGCGCCGATCCCGGAGCCCCGCCTCTCATCGACCACGGGTTCGGCGCCGACGCGGACATCGAGGCGCTGGCGCGCGCCATCGAGTGGGCCCGCGAGCGCATGGGAGACCCGGAGGTGGCCCCCTGGCTCACCGGCGAGCTCGAGCCCGGCGCCCACGTGGCGGGAGCGGCGCTGCGCGCGTGGGTCCGCGACCACCTCCACTTCTACTTCCACGCCGTCGGCACCTGCGCGATGGGACCCGCGGAGGAGGCCGAGGCGGTCGTGGACGCAACAGGCCGCGTGCGCGGCTTCGAGAACCTCTACGTCGCCGACGCCTCGGTGATGCCCGCGATCCCGCGCGGGATGCTCAACCTGACGGTCTACGCCGTCGCGGAGAAGCTCGCCGCGTCGTACGCGGGCTGGTGAGCCGCCCGCCTCAGGAGCGCGCCGGCGCCCCGGCCTAGAGGCCCCACGCCTCGAGCAGCGCCCCGGCGCCGCGCACCCAGCCGAAGCTCTGCTCGATGGCGCGCACGGTCGCCCCGTGCTCGTCGGGCGAGCGCGCGGCGGAGCAGTCCTCGACCAGCACGACGTCGAAGTCGTGCTGGTAGGCGTCACGGGCCGTCGACTCGACGCACTGGCTCATCACCACCCCGGTCACGAGCACGCTCGTCACGCCCTCCCGGCGCAGGCGCTCCTCGAGATCGGTGCGCACGAAGGCCGAGTAGCGGCTCTTCGGAGAGAGAAGGTCGCCGGGCTCGGGCGTCAGGTAGAGCTCGGCCCCCCAGCTCCCCTTGCGGCACGCCGCGGCCGCCCAGAGATCGGCGTCGCCGGGCTCGGGTCCGTCGCCGCGCGGGTACATCTTGCGCTTCATCCGCGCGTTCGCCGCCGACACGCTCTCGGGCGTCTGCTCCATGACCACCCAGACGACCCGCACGCCGGCCCGCCGGGCCCCGGCGAGGAAGGGCGCGAGCCGGCGCTCGACCATCTCCCTGTGCGAGCCGTCCGGCCAGCTCGGCGCGCGCACGCCGTCGGGGTGGATGAAGTCGTTCTGGACGTCGACGACGAGCACGGCGCTCGACCGCGGCTCCGCGACCTCCGCCGGCAGCTCCGCTCGCTCCATGCCGGAATGATAGACGACGAGGGGCCGGGGTTTGCGCGGCCGTGGAGGCCGTGGTATCGCTCGGGGGCGCCGCGCGCGGGCCCGGCGCCCGCTGGCGGGGAGGAACGATGAGGCTGGGCATTGGACCGCTCGAGTTCGGCATCCGCGAGGGCGTCGAGCTGGCGCGCGCGGCGGAGGCGGCTGGCTTCGATTCGGTGTGGAGCTCGCAGCCCTCGGGCTACGTGCGCCTGGCGGCGTACGCCGTGGAGACCGAGCGCGTCCGGCTCGGGACGGCGGCGATCGTCCAGCCACTCGCCCATCCCGTCGTCCACGCCTCCTCCGCACGCGACCTCGCCGAGCTCTCCGGCGGACGCGCGATCATCGGCTACGGCTCGGGGGTCAAGCCGCAGCTCAACCGCTTCTTCGGCATCCACGGCGACCAGGCGGAGCACGCCGCGCCGCGCATGCGCGAGTTCCTCCAGCTCATCCGCGCGCTGCTCACCTCCGAGGAGCCGGTGCGCTGGGACGGGCGCTTCTTCCAGATGCAGGCCGGGCGCCCGGCCCCGTGCGAGTTCGAGATCCCGCTCTACCTCGCCGCGGTGAACCTCCACGCGCTGCGCGCCGCGGGCGACGCCGCCGACGGGCTGATCGGGCACCCCATCAACAGCGTCCCGTACCTGCGCGACACCGTCCGCCCGGTGATCGAGGAGCGGCTCGCGGCGAGGGGGCGCACGGCCGACGACTTCGACTTCACGAGCGACGTGATCGCGGTGATCGACGACGACCCGGCGCGTGCCCGGCGCGACGCAGCCGCCAACCTCGGCTTCTACCTCTCGCCCCGCGTCTTCGACTGCATCTTCGACGCGGCCGGCTGGGAACCGGAGAAGAGCCAGGTCCGCGAGGCCTTCCGTCGGGCGACGCTCGACGACGTCGCCGACGCCGTGACCGATCGCATGCTCGAGGTCTCCTGCCTCTACGGGACGGCCCAGGAGGTGCGCGACCAGCTCGAGCGCTATGAGGGGCTGCTCGACCAGGTCGTGCTCTTCTCACCCCGACAGGCGGACCCGCACGAGCGCCACATCGCGAACTACCGCCGCCTCATCGAGACCTTCGCGCGGCCGAACTGACCGGCCCGGGGGCGGCCCGATGGGGCGTCCCGCCGGGGCGTCCCGCCGGGGCGCCGTGCACGCGGGCGTTCCCCGGTGCACCATCGGGGGCGATGCGCGCACCCGCCGAGCTCCCGCCCCGGCCCCGCTTCGGGGGGCGCACCTTCGCCTCTCTGGGCGTCCCCTCCTGGCGCCTGCTGTGGTGGGCGGGTCACCTCTGGAACACCGCGCTGTGGCTGGATCTGATCGCGCTCGGCTGGCTGGCGCTCGAGCTGACCGACTCGCCGCTCGCGGTCTCCCTCGTCGGCGCCGCGCGCATGGCGCCGATGGGCCTGATCGGCCTGATAGCCGGCGCGCAGGCGGACCGCCTCCCGAAGCAGCGCATCCTGCTCGCGGCGCAGACGCTCAACCTCGTCGCGGCGGCGAGCTTCGCGCTGCTCCTGGTGGCGGGCCGCGAGCAGATCTGGCAGCTCTACGTGGTCTCCCTCGCCGCCGGCGTGGCGTGGGCGGTCGACTTCCCCGTGCGGCGGGCCTACATCCGCGAGCTCGTCCCGGACTCGCTCGCCGTCAACGCGATGTCCCTCGACGCGGGCTCCCTCGTCGGCGGCTCCATGGTCGGGCGCTGGCTCGCCGGCCTGCTCCTGCTCGCCGGCGGCGCCGCGGCCGCCTACGTCGTCCTGGTCGCCTTCTACGCGGTCGGGTGGGTGATGCTGCGAGCGGTGGGAGGGCGCGCCCGATCGGAGGCCTCGGCCGCGTGGGCCGCGCCGCCCGCCGAGCGGCCCGCGGCGGCCCCCCGCGAGGCCCCGACCCGGCTGGTGGACGACGTCCGGGAGGGGCTGCGCGTGGCGTGGGCCACGCCGGCGGTACGGGGCGTGCTCATCGGCTCGACGATCATGAACCTCCTGGTCTTCCCCTACCAGCAGCTGCTCCCGGTCTTCGTCCGCGACGAGTGGGGGCAGGGGCCCTTCGTGCTCGGCCTGCTGGGGGGAATGGACGGACTGGGCGCGCTGCTCGCGACCGGCGCGATCGCGACCGCCGCCATCGCGCGTGGCCGAGGACCGCTCTTTCTCGCGGGCTCGTTCCTCGTCACGGCCTGCGTGCTCGCCGTCGCGCTCGCCCCCTCCTGGCTTCTCGCCGTGCCCATCCTGCTGATCGCCGGCCTGGGGCGCGGCTCCTTCGCGTCGATGCAGTGGACGGTCACGACCACCGCCGTGCCCGGGCACCTGCGGGGACGGGCGATGGGGGCGATCTCGCTCGCCATCGGGACGGTTCCGCTGGGGGCCGCATCGCTCGGCGTGATCGCCGAGCTGCTCGGCGCGCCGGCCGCTGTGCTGCTCACGGCGGGGACGGGCGGCCTGCTGGTCGTGGCGCTGCTGCTCCGCTCGCCCGGGTTGCGCGGGGCCTGATCGGCCGGCGAGGCGGGGACGGGGTGTTCCGCGCCGGACCCGCGGGCGTGCGATAGCATCATCCGGTGTCGCCCCCGCGGCGCCCGCCGCAGGCGTCCGGGGGGAGGGTGCGGATGCCCCAGCAGTACGTCGCCACGGACAGCCGAACGGGCCTGCAGGTCGCCGTCACCGGCGACTTCCCCGAGGATCCGGCCGACCGCGTCCGCATCGCCCGGACGTCGACGCTCTTCACTCGCCTGATGGCGACGATCCTCGGCACGGCGGGGGAGGAGGAGCGCCGCGCCCGCTTCCGCGCCGTCGAGACGCAGCTTGAGATCGCAGAGGCCCTGATCTCGGGGGATCACGCGCGCGTGCGCGACCTGATGCGCGCCTCGCTGACCCAGATGGGGGTCAGCGAGGCGCAGCACGCCGAGGCGGAGCGCGAGATCCGCGCGCGGCTCTACGAGCTCGGCGAGGAGGTTACGGAGGGAGC
>VYDC01000035.1:0-564 GCA_009843585.1 Chloroflexota bacterium
CAGCAGCAGACGCGGGAGCACGCGAAGGGCCGCCGCGAGCACCCAGGCAACCGTCCCGACCGGGGGGGCCGCGGGCCGGGCAGCGGCGGAGAAGGAGCTCATCGCGTCGCGACCACGTCGGCCGGGCGGGAGCGGAGGGGGCACGCGCCCCGGCTCGCGAAGGTCGACCGGCGGACCGGCAGCGGGGAGCGGTGTCTCACCCGTGCTGGACGTGCCAGATCGGGGTCCCGGCCCCCCCGCCGTCGGGGTTGACCGCGGCGTGCTCCCGCGCCGGACGGGGCCGCCCGATCACCAGGCCGCGACCGTCGTCGCCGCGGCAGCGACGGACCCGTGTACCCGCGCCCCGCCGCGATGTGCGGCTGCTCCACGGCACCGACAGGGTGATCCGGAGCCGATGGGTGCCGTGGTCACGCGTGCCCCGCGCCTACTCGCGCGCGGCGGGGCCCCCGCGACCCTCACCGTCGAGGATGTGCAGCACGCGATCCTCCGGGCGCCGCCGGAACGGCCGCAGCGCCACCGCCGCGCGAAGGGTCGCGAACACCACCACGCCCAGCCCGAGGTAGC
>VYDC01000035.1:574-6420 GCA_009843585.1 Chloroflexota bacterium
GCCCTGGGGCCCGATCGCTCTCACGCTCGACGTCGGCAGCTCTCCGACGCAGGCGATGGTGACGATGTGCGTCGTGACGACCTCCTCCACGGGGGTGGTCTCGACGCGGACGGTCGTGACGATCGCCCCCGGTGGCGCGTCGGCCGACGCATCCGCGTACGCGGCTGCGATCGCGTCCGCCTGGGTCGCCCCCGTGCCGCTCCCGCCGAGCGTGCCCGACTTCTCCCAATCCACCGCGCTGTCGCAGTACCACCCCGGCTCGACGTCCCCCTCGGTGAACTCCTCGCAGGTCGTCGTCGCCGAGCCCGGCACGATCTGCGCTCCCGCCGGGATTCCAGCATTCGCCGCGCTCTCCGCCGCCGTCGCGGCCGTTCGATCGCCCGGGCGCGATCCTGGACCCGCTCCACACGACGGTCTTCGAGACGCGGATGCCCGAGGGGCCACCTTCGCGGACGTCGCCGGACGCTTCGGCTGCGCCGGCACGGCGGGCGACCGCCCAAGCTAGGACCGCGTGAGCCGATGAAGACCTGGCTGATCTCGCCACTCATCGCGCTGGCCGCCTTCGCAGGCGCCCTCGGGATGGTCGCGGCGACCGGTGACTCGGCCACCGTGGAGGTCGCTGTGGTGAAGCGCGTCTCCGACGACTCGCTCTACCTGCTCACCAGGGTGGATGGGGAGGAGTGGGAGTCCACGGACGCACTCACGGTCAGCAACGTCGACGCCGCCGGCGAGTGGGTGTGGCCGGATCCCGTCGCCGTCCCCGTCCCCCTGGTCGCGTCTCAGGGCGACAGCGCGGGGGGCGTGGTCGACCGGCTCGCCGGTTTCCTGGGCGTCGACTCCGGGCTGGTTCGGCTCGTGGCCCTGTGGCTCGGGATCCCGTTGCCGTAGCCGCCCCGCGGAGGGTGCCGGTCGAGCTGCGACGCGGCAGAGCGCGGTGCGGGGCCGACATCGTCTCCGCGGAGCCCGCGAGGCGCGAGTCACGCAGCCCGGCGCCCGGATGCGTCGCCTGAGTACCCACGAGTGCGTGCGTCCGGGGGCCGGCCGACCGCTCTCGAAGTCAGCATCCATAGTCCCGTGCGGGTGTGTACAGGCGAACCTAGGCAGCAGCCCGGCCGGCGTGCATGGTGGACCACGCGCAGGACCGTGATGTCACGGCCGCCCGGCCTTCCTCGGTGGACGGTGGTGCCCCGCATGCTCGGTGCCCTGGGTTCGGCCGTGTGCCGACGGGTTCGCGGCGACCCCGGCCGAGGCGCTCGGGGCGACGGGTCCGTCGAGGCGGTGCGGACGAGCGGCCGTTCGCCGTGGTCGCGCCGACGGACGGCGCCGTCGCGGACCTTCCCGCGGGCGCCGTCGAGGCGCGGCCGGGGGAAGTTGGCGTGACCGGTCGGGCGCGGCGGGAGTGGCGATACCACCGGCCTCGGCGCGTCGAGTGCGCCCCCGGTGCCTCCTGCGAGTCGGGCCGGCTGTCGCACGCCGCTGCGGCCAGCCGGTCGGTGCGCGGGAGGCTGCGAGCGCCGCCGGCGCCGACATGCCGCGGCATGCGCGTGGCACGGCCGTGAAAACGCCGGTTTCCGCCGTACCGCTCGTCGTCGCTTGGTGCGCCGTGGACGCCGGGCGGCTCATCGCCCCCGCGAAGAGCGACGGCGGCGCCCCGGCCCGTCCCGGAGGACACGCACCGATGGGCGGGCCGTGAGCGCAGGAACCGCACGCGGCACCCATCGATACGCTCCGGCCCTGCTCGCCGCTGTGACCTGTGCCTTCCTGCTGCTCCCCGGCCCCCGCGCCGTCCACGCCGAGCTCGACCGGGAGGCGCTGTCGCTCGGGGCGCGCAGCAGCGAGCTGTGGTCGGCGAGCATGCGCGTGGGCGTCGGCGGCGGCCTCGAGGGCTACAGCACCGTGCCGGAGCGCGGCTTCGGCCGCCTGAGCGGCGACACCTTCTCGTGGCGGGGCGTCACCTATACCGTCACCGACATCGTCCGGAACCGCTCCGGCGACGCCGCCGGGAGCTGGCGCGTGCTGGTCGCCTTCTCGCCGGCGCTCGGAGGCGGGGCGGAGAGCCTGACGCTGCGACTCGGGGACGTCTCGCTGAACCTCGCCGACGCGCGCGGCGCAGGCCGCCAGTTCTCCTGGGGCGACGTGGAGCTCGACTGGCGGGGAGGCGGCACCGTCCCGGTGAGCCTGCGCGCGTTCCCCGGGGCCTTCGAGGCGCGGTCTGTCGACGGGTGGGGCAACAACCTCGCCGACCCCGGGCTCGGCGCGGCGCGCTCGCGGCTTCTGCGCGCGGCCGACGTCTCCCCGGCCTACGCCCTGACCGGGGCTCCGCCGCCGGGCCTGCCCGAGCCCCGCGTCATCAGCAACATCCTCGCCGCCCAGCCCGGGCCCGTCCCGAGCGCCGCGGGGCTCACCGACATGGTGTGGCAGTGGGGCCAGTTCCTGGACCACGACCTCAGCCTCACGCCGGAGGCCATGCCGCGGGAGCCGCTTCCCTTCGCCATCCCCGAAGACGACCCGGCGTTCGATCGCTTCCGCGACGGCCCGACGATGGCGTTGAACCGCTCCGCCTACGACCCGTCCACGGGCACGGGACCCGACAACCCGAGGCAGCAGCTCAACGCGATCACCGCCTTCATCGACGCATCCCAGGTCTACGGCTCGAGCCAGGGCCGCTCGCGCGCCCTCCGCGCGAACGACGGCTCGGGGATGATCCGGACCTCGAACGAGGGGCGGCTGCTGCTCTACAACCAGGACCGCCTTCCGAACGACCCGGGCAACACCCTCCGGACCGTCTCGCTCTTCCTCGCCGGCGACATCCGTGTGAACGAGCAGGTGGGCCTGACCTCCCTGCACACCCTCTTCGTGCGGGAGCACAACCGCCTCGCCGGCCTCATCGCCTCCGCCAACCCGGGCCTGGACGGGCAGGGGATCTTCGAGCTGGCCCGCAAGCTGGTCGGCGCGCTGATGCAGGCCATCACCTACAACGAGTTCCTGCCGCTTCTGCTCGGCCCCGACGCCCTGGGCCCGTACGAGGGCTACGACGCGGGCGTCGACCCGGGCATCGCGACCGAGTTCTCGACGGCGGCGTTCCGCTTCGGCCACACGATGCTGCCCTCCACCCTGCTGCACGTCGACGAGCGCGGGCGGCGGCGCGACATCTCGCTGGCGGAGGCCTTCTTCAACCCCGGGCTGGTCGAGGAGCAGGGCATCTCGGGCTTCCTGCGCGGCCTCGCCACGCAGCCCGCGCAGGAGATCGATACCCTGCTGGTCGACGAGGTGCGCCACGTGCTCTTCGGCGCCCCCGGCGCGCCGCCGCGCGACCTCGCCGCCCTCAACATCCAGCGCAACCGCGACCACGGAGTGCCCGACTACAACTCCGCCCGCATCGCCTACGGGCTCCAGCCGGCCCGGACCTTCGCCGACGTCTGCTCCGACCCCCGCGTGCAGGACGCCCTCGACCGCGCCTACCGCTCCATCGACCACCTCAATCTCTGGTCCGGCGGGCTGGCGGAGGACCATGTGCCGGGTGCGGTGCTCGGCGAGACCTTCCGCGCGATCCTCTCGGACCAGTTCCGCCGCCTGCGTGACGGCGACCGCTACTGGTACGAGCGCGACCCCTACCTACTCGCCCATCCGGGCCTGCTCGAGGAGCTCCGGGCCACCACGCTCGCCGACGTGATCCGCCGCAACACGCCGGTCGGAAGCGAGCTCCCCGACCGCGTCTTCGGCCCGGCCCCCCGGGCCGCCGCGGAGCCGGACGCTCGCGACTGCCTGCGCGGCACACTCGCCGCCGGCCTCAGCCTGGTCGTCTACGAGGGCGGCGTCGTCGATGACCTCGCTGGCTGCGCGGCCCGGCACGGCGTGACCGCGGTCTACGTGCTCGACGGCGGCGAGTGGATCGCGCTCGTCTTCGGCGCCCCCGACATCGTGAACCGGCGCTTCCGCGACCTCTTCGCGGAGGGCCTGCCGCCGCTCACGCCGCTCGTTGTCTCGAGCGACGGACCGTCCGGCGAGGACCCGGCCGAGGGCAGCTGAGCCGCGACGCACCCCCTGCGCCCGGGCCGGAGCGTCGGCAGAGAGGATCCGTCGCGCGTCGACAGTCTGGAGGACCCGCCGCAGCGAGCCGCCCGCGGCCGGCGTGTTCGGTGGCGCGGCTCAGCCGGGCGATCGCGCCCGCCGGTCCCGCCGGGCCGGGGCGGTCAGCGTGGTCGGTTCCCTCCGTGAGGTGACCCGGATAGCGTTGCTTGGCGCGCCCGTGCGTGCCGGGTATCGTTTCCTGCCGAGGCGTGTCCCGACCCTGGCTCCTGGCCAACCCTCTGCTCCCCCGCTCACTCGGTCCCCTGCGGTGCGGCGGAGTAACCCGGGCAGAACGGCTGGTCGCATCTCGCTCCGGTCCCCGCCGCCCTCACTCGCGCCTGGCGACGAGCGGCGTGGCCTCGGCGACGCCGTCAGGCGTGGCCGCGTCGATGAGCGGTCGGTCGGGGCGCCGACGGTCGACGCCGCCGGGCGACGGCACACGTCCCCGCACGAGGGTCCGTGAGCCGGTCCCCGTGCCCGGCCCGCCGGAGCGCTCGATGACGTGAGCCCCGGCACGGCAACCGGGCAGGGGCCCGGCGCCGACGCCGTCGCCGCACGCCGCCGCGGGGATGCCGGGCGTCGAGCCAGGATCTGCTGCGGAGCGGCGCCTCCCGCGGGGGCGAGGCCGTCTCCGGCCTGCGTCGATGCACCGGGGCCTACGGGCCCCGCCCGTCGCCGTCAGGCCGCGACCAGAGCACCCGGCGGCTGCCGCCTTGCACCTCGCGGTCCACGAGGCGGCGCGAGTAGAGGGCCGCGAGCGTCTGGTAGACCGCCTGCCAGGGGATGCTCAGCTCCGAGCTGATCTCGGCCGCCGATCGCCGCTCCCCCGCGGGGATGGCGGCCAGCACCCGCTCTCCGTGCTTGAGACTCATCAGCGCCGCGGGTCGCGGCCGGCGGGGCTGCCGGCAGCCGTGCGGCCCCGGGCGGGCGCTCCTACCTCAGCTCGGGAATCGCGGTGAGGCTCACCACTCCCGCCACGGCGACGAGGAGGTAGACGATGCGCGAGAAGGCGTTGAACTCGCCGAAGCCCATGCCTCCGGCGATGAAGGCGACCAGGTCGAACTTGGCGATCGCGACGAGTCCCCAGTTGAGGGCCCCGACCGCTGCCAGAACGATCGCGGCGATCTGCACGACTTCCACGCCTGAACCTCCCGCTAGACTCCGCCCGCGTCCCAGGAGTGTACCCCACGCCTCCGGCGGGACCCGGTCGATGCCGCGACGGCCTGGGGCCGCCCGGCCCGAATCCCGTCGAGGCCGGCACCGAGCGCGCGAGCACGCTCACGGGGCGCCGGGGCGCGGAGCCCGGGGCGTCCCGGGGCTGGCGGATGAGCACCACGGGTCCCACGATCCGCGGGCGAGGGAGGCCTCGATGCGGTTGTGGTCCCTGCACCCGCGTTACCTGGACATGGCCGGCCTGGTGGCCCTGTGGCGGGAGGGCCTGCTGGCCCAGAGGGTACTCGGGGGCCACACCCGCGGCTACCGCGCGCACCCCCAGCTGGAGCGCTTCCGGAGCCACCCCGCGCCCCTCCCGGCGATCGCCCGCTACCTGGACGCGGTGTTCGCCGAGGCGCGCGCGAGGGGGTACCGGTTCGACGCGGGCAGGATCGACGCCACGGGCGAGCCGGCGACCGCGGTGGAGGTCACGGAGGGCCAGCTGCGGTACGAGCGGTCGCACCTCGCGCGCAAGCTGGAGCACCGCGATCCCGCGATGCTCGCCCGGCTCCGCCAGGACCTCGTCCCCGAGCCCCACCCCTCCTTCGTCGTCATCCCGGGGC
>VYDC01000016.1 GCA_009843585.1 Chloroflexota bacterium
CCGGGAAGCGGGCGTGCTCGGATGAGCGGACCGCTCGCCGGCGTGCGCGTGCTCGACTTCACGATCGCCCAGCAGGGCCCCCACTCGACGATGATGCTCGCGCAGATGGGGGCGGAGGTCGTTCGCGTCGACCGCACCGGCCCGGGTGCCCCTCCGCCCAGGACGCCGCCGCGCGATCACCACATGGTCGGCTTCTCCTTCGCCCACGCGCTCGGCAAGCGGAGCATCGCCGTCGACGTGCGTCGCCCGGAGGGGCGCGAGATCGTGCTCCGCATCGCCGCCACGGCGGATGTCGTCACGAGCAACTTCCGGCCGGGCGTCATGGAGAAACTCGGCCTCGGCTTCGAGGAGATGCGGGCGGTGAACCCGCGCGTGGCCTATGTGACGGGCAGCGGCTGGGGCCGGCTCGGTCCCTATCCGCAGCGCAGCTCGCTCGACATGGCGGCGCAGGCGGCCGGCGGGATGGTCTGGCTCTCGGGCTACGAGGGGGACCCGCCGCAGCCGGCGAGCTGCGCGATCGCCGATCAGACGGGGGCGCTCACGCTCTGCACCGCCGCCCTCGCCGCGCTCGTTCGCGCCGACCGGACCGGGGAGGCCCTCCACGTGGACGCCTCGCTCTACGGAGGCGGAGCGGCGCTGCAGGCGTGGGAGATGAACGCATCCTCGCTCTCGGGGAGGACGGTCCGGTCGGGAGACGGGCACGCCGTCCTCCGCGCTCGCGGCGCGGTGTGGCGGGCATTTCTGGCGTCGGACGGCTGGATCACCGTCGCCGCTGAGGACGCCCCGACCTTCGTGCGCCTCTGCGAGGCCGTCGGTGCCCCCGAGCTCGCCGAGTGCTACCGGGACGACGCGGCGCGCGCCGCGGCGATGGACACCGTCGAGCAGCGCCTCGCGGACCTTCTCGCGTCGCGCCCGGTCGAGGAGTGGCTCCGGACGCTCCGCGCGCGCGAGGTTCCGGCGGGGACGGTGCAGAGCTTCGCCGACGTGTTCGCCGACCCGCAGGCTCGCGCCAACGGCTACGTCGGGCGCCTGGAGCATCCCGACTTCGGCGAGATCGACGCGGCCGGCCTGCCCATCCTCTTCGATCGAGGCCCCGTCCCCCCGCCGCCGCCGCCGCGGCCCGGCGCGGACACCGACGCGTACCTGGCCGAGGTCGGATACAGTGCGGCGGAGATCGACCGGCTCCGCGACGGCGGCGTGATCTGACCGCAGGCGCGCCGCGCCGGCAGCACGAAGGGACATCGCCGTGGCCACCAGCGAGGGCTCCGCGCCGTACGCGGCCCGCCTCGAGATCGACTACCCGGAACGCCTGGATCGCCTGACCACGCTGCTCCGGGCGATCTGGATCATCCCCATCGTGGTCGTCGTCGGGGTCCTGAGCGGCGGCGGCACGCAATGGGTCTTCACGCAGTCGGGCGAGCTCGTGCAGGCATCCACCCTCGGCGTCAGCGGCGGGCTCTTCCTCGCGACGCTCCTGATGCTCCTCTTCCGCCGGCGCTACCCGCGGTGGTGGTTCGACTTCCTGCTCGAGCTCAACCGCTTCAGCACGCGGGTCGGCGCCTACGCCCTGCTGCTGACCGATCGCTACCCCTCCACGACGGATGAGCAGTCGGTGCACCTCGACATCGACTACCCGGACGCGGAGCGGGACCTCAACCGCTGGCTGCCCCTCATCAAGTGGCTGCTGGCGCTTCCGCACTGGCTCGTGCTCGGCGTCCTCTCCATCCTAGCGATGTTCGCGGTGGTGATCGCCTGGTTCGCGATCCTGCTCACGGGCCGCTATCCACGCCCGCTCTTCGACTTCGTCGTCGGGATCTCGCGGTGGGCGCTTCGCGTGGCGGCGTACTCCTTCTTCCTCGTGACCGACCGCTACCCGCCGTTCCGGCTGGAGTCCTAGGGGTCGATCGAGGCAGCTTCGCCCGCGGTGTGGGTCGGTGGTGACCGGCAGGCGCCGCGAGCCCGCGCCGGCACACGGTAAGGAGGGCGCGATGCCAGATCGCGAAGGGGCCCGGAGGCTGCCATGAGCGAGGAGAGCGTCCCGCCCGACCCCGGCGAGGAGGGAGGGGCGACTGCGCCGGCGACGGAGCCGGAGGGCCCCGCCCCCGCGCCCGGCGCGGGGCGGCCCGCCTGGTCGTACTTCCTCACGCCCCTCGCGGTCCTGCTCGGCTCGGCCGCGATCATCGCCGCCATCGTCGTGACCGATCGCGACGGTGATGACGCGGACCCCTTCGCCCCGGCGCTCGACTCGCTCTCCGAGACCGCCATCTCCCTCTCCGCCACGGCTCGCTCGCTCGCCGAGACGGCGGAGTCCCTCTCGGCCACCGCGAGCGGGTCCACCGCCGGACCGGGATCCGTCGCGACGCTCCGCGACGCCGTGCTCGGCTATGCCGCGCTGATCGGTCTCGACGTCGCGCTCTTCGATCAGTGCCTCGCCGACGCTGCGCCCTATGAGGCGATCGGGGCCAGGCTGCAGAGCGGCATCGCCATCGGCATCCGGGCCACCCCCACCTTCCTCGTCAACAACAAGCTGATCTCAGGCGCGCAGCCGGCCTCGGTCTTCACCGAGGTGATCGCCGCCGAGCTCTCGGGCTCGCCCGCCAGCATCGACGACTACTCTCCCGCCATCCGGCAGCTCGCGGAGAGCGATCCCCCGAGCTTCGTGATCGTCGCCGAGCGGCCCGATCTCACCGGGGCCTTCATCGAGGGAGATCCCGACGCCCCCGTCGTCATCGTCGAGTACAGCGACTTCCAGTGCCCCTTCTGCCAGCGCTGGTACTTCGAGACGCTCCCCGAGGTGCGGGCGATGGTCGGCGACGAGGTCGCGCTCGCCTTCTCCCACTTCCCGCTCACGCAGATCCACCCCAACGCGGCCGGCGCGCACGTCGCCGCGGAGTGCGCCGGCAGCCAGGGGCGGTTCTGGGAGATGCACGACCTCCTCTTCGAGAGGCAGGCGGAGTGGTCGGACCTTCCGGAGACGGGGTGACCGGACGCGACCCGCGCCGGCGCGACACCTCTGCGGCGGCACCGGCAGCTCGGTCGGGGGGGATGGTGCCGAGGGCCGGAATCGAACCGGCGACACCGCGATTTTCAGTCGCGTGCTCTACCGACTGAGCTACCTCGGCGCAGCGTCGAATGTAGCGAGTGGGGGCCATGCGGGCCAGCGCGCGCCGAGCCTGAGGCGACGCGCCGCGCTCAGCGCCAGATCATCGCCCGGTGCGCGGCGGCCTGCTCGCGCTCGCTCCTCTCGGCCCAGCGCTCGAGGAAGTCCGCCCCGACCAGCGGGCGCGCGTCGGCCCAGCGCATCGGGCGCCGCGCCTCGCCGGGGGCTCCGAGGCGCTCCCGCGCGCGCACGGCCGACAGGTATGCGGTCGAGTCGCCCAGGTCGAAGGCGCTCAGCACCTCGCAGGCGAGATAGCCGACCCCTCCCGTGAAGAGCGGGTCGCCGTGAGCGGTCTCCCCGAGCGGGAGGCCGGAGAGCTTCTCCCCGTCCCGCCCGGAGCGCAGGCCGAGGGGCTCCAGGAGCTCCAGCTGGTCCCGGGCGAGCAGGGTGACCGAGAGCGTGCCCGAGAGGGAGACCAGGTCGTGGGTGAAGGTGGTGCGGCTCAGGACGACGAGCAGCCGCGGCCGCTCCGGGACGATCGACGCCCCGAAGACCGAGACGCAGATCTGCGCGTTGCGCCGGCCGGAGGCGTCGCGGCCTCCCACCGCGCAGAGCGGCGCCCAGAACTCGGAGAGCAGGTCGGGAGGCCCGCCCGGCGCGGGGCGCCCGGGGGCGCTCACTAGGTCGCGCGGCCCGGGGCCGGGAGGGGCGGCCGCTCCTCGCCCCGGAGCAGCCGCAGCGCCGTCTCGTGCACCAGGCCGTTCGAGCTGATGGCGTGGGAGATCCCGAGATCGTCGCGACCGTCGACGTCGGTCAGGCGTCCCCCCGCCTCCTCGAGGATCGGCAGGAGCGCCGCGATGTCCCATGCCGAGATCTCCGGGTCGAGCATCAGCTCCGCCGATCCCTCCGCGACGAGCAGGTGGCCCCAGCAATCGCCGTATCCGCGCTGGCGCCAGCTCGCCCCGAGCAGGCCGAGCGCGCGGCCGCCCCACGAGCCCGCCACCAGGCGGTAGGAGCCGTAGATGACCTGGGTCTCCTCGATGCGGTCGACGGTGGAGACGCGGATCCGCTCGCCGCCGCGCGCCCCGGCGCGCCCCTGGAGGGCGCGACTGCGGTAGGCGCCGAGCCCGCGGCCCGCCCACCACCGCGCGCCGAGCGCCGGCGACGACGCCACGCCGACCTCCACGACGCCCCGCCGCTCGCAGGCGATGAGCGTCCCCCAGACCGGCACGCCCCGGACGAACGAGTGCGTGCCGTCTATGGGGTCGAGGATCCAGCGCGCCGGCGCATCCGGCGCCCCGCCGAGGCCCGCCTCCTCGCCGAGCACGGCGTGCTCCGGGAAGCGCCGCGATATGAGCGCGCGGAGCTCGCGCTCCGCCGCCTCGTCGGCCTCGGTGACCAGCGAGCCGTCGGGCTTCCTGCGCACCTCCGCCCCGCCGTAGAAGGCCGGCACGGTGACGGCGTCGGCGGCGTCGGCCAGCTCGAGCGCGAAGGCGAGCAGATCGCGCGTCCCTGGCTCGCTCACGCTGTGAGCGTCCCCTTCGTCGAGGGGACCTCTCCGCCGAGGCGCGCGTCGACGCGCGTGGCGGAGTCGAGCGCGCGGCCGAGCGCCTTCATCGCCGCCTCGGCGACGTGGTGGTCGTTCGAGCCGGCGAGCTGGCGCACGTGGAGGGTCGCGCGCGCGCCCACCGCGAAGGATCCGAGCACGTGCTCCACGAGCTCGGTCGGCGCCTCGCCGATCCGCTCGCCGGAGAACTCGAGATCGACCGCCGCGTAGGGGCGCCCCGAGAGGTCGACGACGGCCTGCACCAGCGCCTCGTCGAGCGGGACGGTGGCGTCGCCCATGCGCACGATCCCCGCGCGCTCGCCGAGCGCCTGGTCGAAGGCCTGGCCGAGCGCGAGAGCGACGTCCTCCATCGTGTGGTGGGCGTCGACCTGGAGGTCGCCCTCGGCGCGCACCTCGAGATCGAAGCGGCCGTGCCGCGCGAAGGCCTCGACCATGTGATCGAGGAAGCCGATGCCGGTCCTAGCCGACGCGGCGCCCGAGCCGTCCACCTCGAGCTCGACCGAGACGCGGGTCTCCGCCGTCTCGCGCGCGAGCGAGGCCCGGCGCGTCCCCTGCTCCGTCATCTCTCCCCCTCCGTCCCTTCCAGCTCGCCAGAGGCGGCCACCTCCGCTACGGCGCCGAGCAGCGCGTCGGTCTCCCCGGGACGGCCCGCGGAGATGCGCACGCAGCGCTGAAGGCGCGCCGTCTCGAAGTGCCGCACCAGCACCCCGCGGCGACGGAGCGCCTCGTAGAGCCTCCGCCCGGCGTCCCCGGTCGGCGCGCCGCCCGCGGGCGTCCCCGTGACCTCGACCAGGGCGAAGTTGGCGGAGGAGGGGTGCGGCCTGAGCCACCCCGTCTCTGCGAGCGCCCGCGCCATGCGGTCGCGCTCGGCGACCAGCGCGCAGGCGCGCTCGTCGAGCAGGGCCCGATCCCCGAGGCTCGCCAGCGCCGCCGCCTCCGCCGCGACGCTCACCGAGTACGGCTGCTTCACGACCATCAGCCTCGCGTCGAGCTCGGGGGGCATCGCGGCGTAGCCGACGCGCAGGCCGGCGAGGCCGCCCCACTTGCTGAAGGTGCGCAGCACGACGAGCGGCGCGCCGGAGGCCGCCTCGGGCGCCATCGATCTCTCCTTCGTGAACTCGATGTAGGCCTCGTCGAGCAGCAGCAGCGCCCCGCTCTCAAGGAGCGACTCGATGAGGGCTCGCGGCGCCACGCCGCCGGTCGGGTTGTTGGGGGAGGCGAGCGCGACGAGCCGCGCCCCCCGCGCCGCGGCGACGAGCGCCTCCTCGTCGAGCGACCAGTCTTCCCGCCTCGGCACCTCCACGACCTCGGCGCCGGCCTGCCGGGAATCGAAGGCGTACATGCCGAAGGTCGGGGGCGCCACGACGACGCGGTCGCCCGGACCCGCGACGCAGCGGATGACGAGGTCGATGAGCTCGTCGGAGCCGGCGCCGGCGACGACCGCCTCGGGGCCGACCCCCAGGTGCCCGGCGAGGGCCTCCCTGAGGCGCCGCTGCTCGGGGTCGGGGTAGCGGTGGGGCGTGACGGCGCCGAGCGCCGCAAGCGCCCCCGGCGAGGGCCCCTCGGCGTTCTCGTTCCCGTCGAGCTTCACCAGCCGCGCGGGATCGAGGCCGTAGCGCGCGGCGATCTGCTCCGGCGACTCGAGCGCCTGGTAGGGCTCGAGCGAGCGCAGCTCGGGGCGGAGCAGCCGCGTG
>VYDC01000199.1 GCA_009843585.1 Chloroflexota bacterium
CGGCGCTGTGCCACGCCAAGCGGATGATCAGCGGCCCGTAGTGGCCGTAGTCCGCCGGCCACCAGTCCTGCGAGGTCGTCATCACCTCGTCGATATCGCGCTTCAGCGCCTCGACATCGAGCGACCTGACCGCCTCGCCGTAGTCGAAGTCCTCGCCCAGAGGATCCGAGAGGGACGAGTTGCGGCGGAGCGCCCTCAGGCTCAGCTGCTCGGGCCACCAGTCCTGGTTGTCGGTCATCCCTCGGCTCCGTTCACGTCGATGACTCCCCCGGCGCGGGCGATGCCCGGCCGTGACCGCGCACTCCACCCTCAGGGGTCGACACTAAGGTAGCAGCGTGCGTCGCGGACCACGCATGGCGCAGCGGGCCCTCGGGCGCCCGCCGTCGCCCCGCTCCGGCACCGCCGTCACGCTGGCTCCCTACAGGGCAGCCCGTGCCGCGCCCGAGCGCCGCAGCGGCTGCATGCGGCGGTACGTGGCGACCCGCCAGAGCCACTCGGCGGGGCCGAAGTGGAAGCGGCTCAACCATGCCTCCGACCACCACACCTGCAGCGCCCACACGGCGGCGACGAACACCAGGACCGCGGCCCGGTTCACGTAGTCGGCATCTGCAAGAAGCGTGGTCAGGACGAGCACCCCCAGCACCGTCTGCGCGAGGTAGTTGGTGAGCGCCATCCTCCCCACCGCTCGCAGGCGCTGCTTGAGCCAGCCGTCCTCGCGGTTGTTCCAGACGATGATGAGGCCCATGTAGCCGAGCGCGGCCGGAATGGTGCCGAGCGTGTTGGGGATCTGGCCGACGAAGGCGATCTCGCGCGAGTAGTCGTTCGCCGCGGTGACGATGACGCCGGCGGCCGCGAGCGCGAGGCCGGCCGACAGTCCGGCGGCGGCGGTCAGCCTGTATGTCCTCTGGGGCATGGCGCCGTTCATGAAGCCGGTCCGGTACAGGCCCGCGCCGACGAGGATCAGTCCCAGCGCCCGCAGAAAGAAGCCCAGCAGGACGAGGAGCTCGGCAGCCTCGTCGCCGGAACCCTCCCCCGCGGTCCAGACGCCGGCCAGCGACGCGCCGCGGGTGTCCGCAATGCCCTGCGTCGCAAGCGTCGTGCCGACCGACGACATGAAGACGGCGACGCCGAGGGTGATGAGCGCCGGATTGGGCAGCCTCCGCAGGGCGAGCAGGAAGACCGACGACAGCGCGTAGGCCATGAGCACGTCGCCGGCCCAGAGCAGGGCGTGGAGGAAGCCGATCAGCAGCAGCAGCGCGTTTCGCCACAGGTTCAGCAGGACCGCCCGCCTCCCCCTCGCGCTGGCGCGGTCGATGAAGAGGATCATCCCCGCACCGAAGAGCAGGGAGAACAGCCCCATGAACTTCTGGTCTATGAAGACCTCGCCGAGGATGCCCACCGCCCAGTCCAGCCATGTCTCCGACCCGCCCGCGCTGAGGTTGAAGTAGGGTGCGTCGCCGAACCTGAAGTTCACGGCGTTCATGAGCAGGATGCCCAGCACGGCCGCCCCGCGTATCAGGTCCAGGCTGCCGATGCGTGCGGACCCCTGGACGGGCCCGGTGTCGGCGGGCGGAGGATGCGCCCTCACAGCGTGGCCCCGTCACAACGCTTATGTCGCGCGGCTCGCATCGTCACGGTCTCCCGCCGCCGAGGTCCCCGGCCGATTCCGGCGCCCTCGGCGCCCCTCCCGGCTCAGCGCGCGACCACGGTGCCGCCGCAGAGGTTGATGGACTGCCCGGAGATCCAGGAGCCCTGATCGCTGCAGAGGTAGACGGCCGCCCAGGCGATGTCCTCGCCGAGGCCGACGCGGCCGAGCGGGATGCGGGCGAGGCGCGTCTCGAACTCCCCGTCCTCGAAGAGATCGGCCACGCGGGAGGTATCGACGAACCCCGGGCAGAGGGCGTTCACGCGAATGCCGTGCTGCCCGATCTCCTGGGCCATCGAGCCGGTGAGGCCCTGGAGGCCCGCCTTGCTCGCGACGTAGGCGGACGCGTTGGGCCCGAGCGTCTTCCCCGCCAGGGACGAGATGTTGACGATGGCGCCGCCGTTGCCGGCGTCGATCAGCTGCTGCCCGAAGATCTTCGACATCAGGAACGGGCCCCGCAGGTTGACGCGCAGCACGGTGTCCCAGACGTCGACCGGCATCTCGACCACGGGGACGCGATCGGGACCGCGGGCGGCGCCGGCGTTGTTCACGATGAAGTCCACGCGCCCGAACTCGGCCAGCGTGAGCTCGAGGAGCTCGCGCACCGATCGCTCGTCTCCGACGTCGCTCACCACCGGGAGCGCCCGGCGCCCGGCGGCCTCGATCTCCTCGGCGACCGAGGCGACGTCGCGCCACCCCGCGGCCTTCTCGTCGTCCGGGTAGCGCTCGGGCGGACGCCCGCTGCCGGTGACGGCGACGTCCGCGCCGGCCTTGGCGAGCTCGAGCGCGATGCTCCGCCCGATGCTCTTCATCCGCCCGGCGCCGGTGACCACGGCCACCTTGCCCTCGATTCCCGTCAGAGTCAGTCCCGTCATGGCCTCCCCCGCCCGCTCCGCACCACAGGGCGCTGCGACTATGTCGCGTCCCGCACGTCCTCTCAAGGCGGCCCGCCGCCGGTGATGCCGGGGCCGTGCCGATGCCGGGAGACGTCCGCCATGCGTCGCGCCGCGGATGCCGCGACCGCACCGCACGAACGCGGTCCGATCCCGCAGGCCCCGCGGGCCCCCGCTACCGGCGCGGCATCGCGCGCAGGCTGCGCGGAGCGTCCAGGATGGCCCCGGACTCGCGCAGCGCGGCGATCTCTGCCTCCCCGACACCGAGTGCGCCGAGCACGTCCTCGTTGTGTTCGCCGAAGAGCGGGGCCGGACGCGCTCTCGCCGCGGGAGGGGTCCGTGACAGCTTCCAGGGGAGCCCCTCGTAGCGGTGGTAGCCCACCTCGGGGTGCACCGTGTCGACCCAGTAGCCGCGCTCGTAGAGATGGGGATCGCTCGCTAGCTCCCAGTTCGCGAGAACGGGACCCGCCGGCACCCCCGCCGCCTGCAGGCGCCGGGCCGCCTCGTTGTGGTCCAGGCGCGCGCTCCAGTCCTCGATCGCCCGATCGATCTCATCGTGCGCCTCCCGGCGCGCCTCGAGGGTGGGGAAGCGCTCGTGGAGCTCGGCTCTCCCCACGACCGCACAGAGACCTCGCCACTGCTCGTCGGTCTCGACGCTCAGCGCGAGCCAGCAGTCCTCGCCCGCCGAGCGGTACGCCCCCTGCGGCGCGGAGCGCCCGGACCGGTTTGCCAGTGGCCCCGCCACGCGCGCGTTGAGCCGGAGGTCCATCAAGGGCTCGACGGCGAAGATCGCGCCGCTCTCCAGGAGCGACACCTCGATGTGCTGGCCCCGCCCGCTTCGCTCGCGCTCGAGCAGCGCGGCGATGATGCCCGCGGTCGCATGCGTGCCCCCTACCGGGTCGGTGTGATAGGAGCCCGTCGCCTCCAGCTCCCCGGGCCCGTAGCCCGTCCGGGAGACCACCGTCGTCGTCGCCTCCATGTTCGATCCCGCCGCACGGTAGGCGGCGAGGGGGCCGTCGGACCCGAAGGCCGGGATCGAGCAGCTGACGAGCCTCGGGTTGCGCCCCTGCAGGACATCGACCGAGAGACCCAGCCGCGGGAAGACGCCGGGGCTGTTGTTCTCGATGAGCACGTCCGCCGTCTCGATCAGCCGCAGGAAGAGCTCCCGTCCTCCCTCGGTCGTCAGGTCGAAGGAGACGCCTCGCTTGTTGCGGTTGAACTGATGGAAGCCGTGCCCGCGGTCGTACGCGCGCGGCCAGTCCTGGCCGGCCGGGTAGTGCCAGGAACGCGTGGCCTGCGCGACCGGGGGATCGACGACGATCACGTCGGCCCCGAGGTCGGCGAAGTGCATGCCGCAGAGGGGGCCGGCCCAGCTGTTCGTCACCTCCACGACGCGGAGCCCGGCGAACGGATGCGCGCCGCCCTCCCCTCGCCCGGTCCGCTTCGGAGCGTCGCCAACCGCGTCGTGGGCCCCGAGCAGGGGCGCCGCGCCGGCGGCGCCGGTGCGGCTCCGCGACATCATCCACGGCGGCCCGGGGAGCTCGAGCGCCCCGGCCCGCGGGTGCTCGACGCTCCGCCACCACCCGCGGAAGGCGAGCTGCGGCGAGGCGGCGAGCTCCGCGACCGAGTCGACGGGGGTGAGCGAGTGGAGCCGGAGCTCCTGGGCGCTCCGGTGCACCTCCTCCCGGGTCCGGCCCGCCACCCATCCGGCGACTCTCGTGAGCATCTCCTCCTGTGCCTCGGCCGAGCGCGCCGGATCGTCCCACCGCGGGTCGTCGGCCCGCTCGGGCTCGCCGATCAGCGCGTAGAGCTGCGGGCGGGCGAAGGTCACCAGCAGGAGGCCGTCGGCGCAGGCGAGCAGCGCCGTGCCGCGGCGCCGCTCCACCATGCCCTCCTGCATCCAGTTCGAGAGCAGGAAGACGTGCGCGCTCACCATCGACTCGAACGTGGAGACCTCGACCCGCTGCCCGGCGCCGGAGCGGCGCGCGTGCCACAGCGCCGCCAGCGCGCCCGCGGCCAGCTGCATCCCGGCGTGGAGCTCGGCCTGGTGGCCGGGCACCATCAGCGGGGGCCGCCCCGGCGCCCCGCAGAAGTACATCCAGCCGCCCATCGCGTAGTCGACGATCTCCGAGCCGAGCCGCCCGGCGTACGGCCCGTCCCATCCGAAGGGGGAATGCGAGACCCACACGAGCGACGGGTGCTCCGCCGAGAGCTCGGGGTAGCCGAGACCCCGCGACTCCATGACGTCGGGCCCCGCCGACTCGACGACGATGTCCGCCGAGTCGAGGAGGCGCCTGAGCCCGCGGCGCCCGGAGGCGCCCGTCAGGTCGAGGACGACGCTCTCCTTGCCGGCGTTGAGGGCGAGGTGCAGCCCGCCGAGCTCGGGATCGGGCCGGTCGCCCGGAAAGGGGCCCAGGCGGCGCAGCCGCTCGCCGCCGGGAGGCTCGACCTTGAGCACGCGCGCCCCGAGACCGGCGAGCAGCCACGAGGCGTAGCCGCCGGCGACGCCCTCGCTGAGGTCGACCACGACGGTGCCGGCGATCGGGTGATCCGCCACCGGGCTCCCCTCCCCGGCCGTCGCCCGCCGGGCCTACGCGGCGTCGAAGTCGACGTTGCTGAAGGCCTGCTCGGCGGCCCCGAAGCAGATCCCGTCCCGCTCCTCCTCCGTGAAGTCGATGCCGTAGCGCGCCCCCCAGTCGGGGAGGTTCGTGAAGATGTCGGTCCACCTCTCGGTCCGGCCGCGGGCGAGGCTCCCGACCCCCGCCTGCGGCAGATCGGTCCCCCAGACGATGCGGTCGGCCCCGACGCGGTCGAGGAAGATGCGGATGACGCGGAGGAGACGCGGGATGTTGTCCCCGTCGACGGCGCCGGTGACCTGCCAGTCGGTGAGGTCGAGCCAGACGTTGCGCTTGTTCGAGGCGGCGATCAGGCCGCGCCAGTAGGTGCCGCTCTCGAACGGCCCCGAGAGGTTCGCGTGCCCCATGATGATCCGGAGCTCGGGGTAGCGGCGCGCCACCAGCTCCACCCACTCCGCCCAGGCCCAGATGTTGCCGCCGGTGTGTATGAGCGCGGGGACGTCCAGCTCGATCGCCTTCTCGTACATCGGGAAGCAGCGCTCGTCGTTCGCCTGGTAGCCGTTCGGCGGGTAGACCTTCAGGCCGACGGCCCCGTAGTCCCTGACGCACTCCTCGAAGAAGGCGACGGCCCGCGGGCGGCGCGGATCGACGCCGCACATCGCCCACAGCTTGCCGGGATGTCGCTCCGCCGCCTCGTAGGTGAGCCGGTGGAACTCCTCCACGGGGAGCTGGTTGTCCTCCTCCGGTCCGTAGGCGAGCCCCCAGTCGAGCGTCTGGATGACCGAGTGGTCGATCCCGTAGTGCTCCATCTCCGCGACCGCTCCGGCGCCCGACGACTCCATGGTGGGCGACTGGCGGATGCGCTCCATCACCTGCTCGACGGTGCGCCCCGTCCGGCGCGCCAGCGCCTCGGCCGTGAGCTTGGGGAGATGACTCGGCGGGAACCAGTCGAAGCCCCAGAGATGCCGATGCACGTCGATCAGCTTGACCATGTCCCCGTCCTCCCCGCTCCGCCCGGACAGCTCCCGGCCAGCGCCCCGCTGAGGCGCCGCTAGGCGCGACCTCCCCCGACCGGTCGCTCATAGCG
>VYDC01000099.1 GCA_009843585.1 Chloroflexota bacterium
GCGGAAGGGACCCCGATGAGCACGACTCCGGGCGGGCGGGCAGATGGGCGCGAGCGCCCGGCGGCCGGGGCCTCCGATGCCTCCACCGGCGCGAGGCCGGACGCCCCCTCGGCGGGGCGCCCGCACGACTCGGCGAGCGTCGACGACTACGACCTCGGCGAGGTCGAGCCCGCGGCCGCGCTCCGGCGCGACCTCCTCCTCGCAGACGGGGCGCCCGGCGCCCGGTGAGCACAGGCGCCCCTCCCACGCTGCTCTCGATCCGTGAGATCGGCGCCGACCTGCGGGCCGGCCGCCTCTCGGCGAGCGAGCTCGTGGAGGCGACGCTGGCGCGCATCGACGAGACCGAGCCCCGCCTCAACGCCTACATCACGGTCACCGCCGACCACGCGCGGCGCCAGGCCCAGGCGGCGGACGATGAGCTCGCGGCGGGGCGCGACCGCGGGCCGCTGCACGGCATCCCGGTCGCGCTCAAGGACCTCGTCGACACGGCCGGCATCCCGACCACCGGCGGCTCCGGCTTCCTCCGCGGGCGCATCCCGACGTCGGACGCGGCGATCGTCGAGCGGCTCGCCGAGGCGGGCGCGGTGATGCCGGGGAAGCTGAACCTCCACGAGTTCGCGTTCGGCACCACCAGCGCCAACCCGCACTTCGGAGCCGTGCGCAACCCGTGGAACCAGGAGCGAAGCCCCGGCGGCTCCTCCGGCGGGAGCGCCGCCGCCGTCGCCGTCGGATCGGCGTCGGCGTCCATAGGCTCCGACACCGGGGGATCGATCCGCATCCCGGCCGCGCTCTGCGGCGTCGTCGGCCTCATGCCCACCTACGGGCGCGTCAGCCGCCGCGGCGTCCTCCCGCTCTCCTGGTCGCTCGATCACGTGGGCCCGCTGGCGCGGAGCGTCGAGGATGCGGCGCTCGTGCTCAACGCCATCGCCGGACACGACCCGCGCGATCCCGGATCCGCGGCGCGCCCGGCCCCCGACGCCGCGGCCGAGCTCGGGCGCGGCCTGGAGGGGCTCGTCGTCGGGCTGCCGCGGGATCCGCTCTGGATGGAGGTGGAGGAGCCGGTGCGCGCGGCCTGCGAGGAGGCGGTGGAGGCGCTGCGCGCGCTCGGCGCTGCGGTGCGGGAGGTCGAGCTCCCCCTGCTCGCAGAGATGCGGCGCATGGAGCGCGGGCGCTTCCACCGCGCGCTGCTCGCCGAGGCGGGCGCCTACCACGCGCGCCGGCTGCGCCTTAACCCCGAGGGCTACGGCGACGACGTGCGCCTCTCGCTGGAGAGCGTCAGCCGCGTCCCGGCCACGACCTACATCAACGCGCAGAGGATGCAGCGGCTGCTGGTACAGGAGACCCGGAGCGTGCTCTCCTCGGTCGACGTGCTGGTCTCCCCGACGACGGAGTGCACGGCCCCCACCATCGCCGAGGGCGACCTCCGGGCGCGCCTGGCGCGCCTCACCGCGCCGTACGACGTGACAGGCATCCCCGCCATCAGCGTGCCGTGCGGCGTCGACCCCCTCGGCCTCCCCATCGGCCTGATGATCGGCGCGCGCCACTTCGACGAGGTCACGCTCTGCCGCGTCGCGCACGCCTACGAGCAGGCGACGCCCTGGCACCGCCGCCGGCCGGAGCTCTAGCCCCCGCTGCGGGCGGCCGCGCTACGATGGCCCCGGAGCCGACCGCACGCGCCCGCGCCCGGGGAGGGACATCGACGATGCCGACCGACAGCTACGTCACCATCGACGGAATCCGCACGCGCCTCCGCGAGTCGGGCCCCCCGGGGGCGCGCACGATCGCCTACTTCCACATCTACAGCGGCCTCTCGGAGGAGACCGACGAGTTCGCGGAGCTGGTAGCGGATCGCTACCGCTTCGTCGCCGTCGACGCGCGGGGTCACGGCCACACGGAGTGGGGCCCTCCCGACTCCTACACCCCCGGACGCTACCTCGCCGACGCTCTCGCCGCGCTCGACGCGATCGGCTCGGACCCGGTCGTCGTGATGGGGAGCTCGTTCGGGGCGGCAACGGCGCTCCGCATAGCCGCCCGCCACTCGGAGCGGGTCTCGGCGCTCATCATGGACGACCAGCCGCCGGAGTTCCCCTCCGCCGAGAGCAAGGATGCGCTCGAGAAGAGCGCCGCCCGCCAGCGCGCGCTGCGCTTCTCCGACCTCGACGAGGTCGTGGTCTGGGCGCAGAAACTCCGGAGGCGCCACTTCAACTGGCAGATCACGGACGAGAAGGCGCGCCTCTGGGCGGAGGCGGCGACGATGCCCGCGGAGGGCCCCACGCTCCGCTTCCGCAACGATCCCGACTCCATGGCCTGCATGGCGAACTTCTGCGGCCTCCCGGAGTCGGATCTGCGCCCGGACTTCGCCTCGCTCACCGTCCCGGCGCTGATCGCGCGCCGGCTCGGGGCGGGGGCCTCGCTCGACGGCCCGCTGTGGGAGGAGCTCCGCGCGCTCAACCCCCGGGCGCGCTACGAGTCGTTCGAGGGCGCCGGCCACCCCGTCGTCTTCACCAAGCCGCGCGAGCTGGCGGAGGTGGTGCGCGACTTCCTCGGCTAGGCAGGCAGAGAGAGGCCGGCGTGGAGGCCGGCTCGAGCAGGGAGGTCGGGATGGGAATCGCCTGGGTCCGCACGGTCGAGCCGCAGGAGGCGGAGGGCGAGATCCTGCGCGCCTACCAGCAGATGACCGGCGAGTCGGCGCCCTCGGAGATCCGCCGCCGGATCCGCAAGAACTTCGTTGCGATGTCGATCCGGCCGCGCCAGATGGCGGCCCTGTGGGATCTCGCCCACACGGTGAGCTTCCGCAACGAGGACTCCGGCCTCTCCAAGGCGGAGCACGACATGATCGACACCGTCGTCTCCGCGGCCAACCGCTGCCGCTACTGAGCGGTCGGCCACGCCGAGGGGGCGCGCGGCGCCGGGGGCGCCGTGGAGCTGACGCAGCAGCTGAAGGCCGACTTCCGGGCGGCGGACCTCCCGCCCAGGATGATGGCGGCCCTGGAGTTCGCCGACCTGCTCACCCGGCGACCCCACGAGGTGCGCGAGAGCGACGTCGAGACGCTCCGCGAGGCCGGGTGGAGCGACGAGGACATCGTCGACATCGTCCATGAGACGGCCCTCTTCAACTACATGAACCGGATGTCGCAGGGCCTCGGGGTGGAGATGGAGAGCTTCGCCGCGCGCATCGAGGAGCGCGACCGCCACGTCGTCGACACCTCGACGTGGGCGTAGCGGATCCGCCGCGCGCGCGGCCGGACCGGGGCCCCCTGCTCCGGGGGGCGGATGCGCGCGCGGTCGCGGCGCTGGACGGGGTCGTGGGCGTGCACGCGCACCCTGTCCACTGGTGGAACAACGCCTCCTTCGCCCTCCCGTTCCTCGCCGCCGTCGCCTCGCTCGCGGTGGGGCTCCTCGCCGGGATCGCCGAGGCGACGGGCTTCGGGCTCTTCATGCTCGCGACGACGGCGATCATCGCGCCCGTCGTCGCCTTCACGTGGCGGCGCACGCCGACGGCCGTCGTGCTCACCGAGGAGATGCTGGTCGCCCTCCACGCCGGCCGGGAGCTGCGGCGCCTGCCCTGGGAGGAGATAGAGTCGGTGCGCGCCGTCGACTATGACGACGTGCGCTGGCGCCTCTACCCGCGCGCGGGGGAGCACCTCTCGCTCGAGAGCGGGATCGACCGGCTCCCCGAGCTCATCGACGAGCTCTGCGCCCGCGCGGGACTCGAGCGGCCGCTCCACGAGCGGGAGCGCCGCCCCACCGCCTAGGACCGACCCCTATCCGCCGGAGCGGGCGCGGAGCGCGCGCTCGCGGCGGCGGTCGACGAAGTGCGGGCTCGCGTTGGTGAAGAGGTCGGCGGCCTCCATCAGCGTCTCGGAGAGCGTCGGGTGCGCGTGGATCGTCCCGCGCAGGTCCTCGACGCGCGCCCCCATCTCGATGGCGAGCGTCGCCTCGGCGACCAGCTCGCCCGCGTCGGCTCCCACCATGCCGACGCCGAGCACGCGCTGCGAGCGGGCGTCCACGAGCAGCTTCGTCAGCCCCTCGTTGGCGCGGCCGAGCGTCGTCGCGCGGCCGGAGGCTGCCCACGGGAAGCGGAGCACGTCGACGTCGATGCCGCTCTCGCGCGCCTGCGACTCGGTCAGCCCGGTCCAGGCGATCTCGGGGTCGGTGAACACGACGGCGGGGATCGCCGACGGGTCGAAGGCGACCGGACGGCCGGCGATCGCCTCGGCGGCGACGCGTCCCTCGTGCGTCGCCTTGTGCGCCAGCATCGGCTCGCCGGCCAGGTCGCCGACCGCGAAGATCGTCGGCTCCGCGGTGCGGCGCTGCTCGTCCACCTCGACGAAGCCGCCCTCCGTCAGGCGAACGCCGGTGCTCTCCAGCCCGAGCCCCTCCGAGTTCGGGCGCCGGCCGACGGAGACCAGGGCGCGATCGAAGCGCCGGACCGGGCTCTCGAGGTTCGCCCCGGCGAGCGTCACCTCGATCCCGCCGTCCTGCTCGCGCATCGACTCGACCCGCGTCTCGAGCAGGATCTCCTCGAACTCCCCCTCGAGCCTCCGCTGAAGCGGCTCGACCAGATCGCGGTCGGCGCCGGGGAGCAGGCCCCGCGTCATCTCGACGACCGTGACGCGCGAGCCGAGCGCCGAGTAGACGCTCCCGAGCTCGAGGCCGATGTAGCCGCCTCCCACGACCAGGAGCGTCGGGGGGACGGCGGCGATCTCCAGAGCGTCGGTCGAGTCCATCACCAGCGGCGAGCCGGGAAGCAGCGAGGGGATGACGGCCGGCCGCGACCCGGTGGCGAGCACCGCGTAGTCGAAGTCCAGGGTCTGATCGCCGCCCTCGGAGAGCTCGACGACGGCCATCCGCGGCCCGGCGAGCCGCGCCCGGCCCTGCACGTAGCGGACGCGGCGCTGCCGCGTCAGGATGCCGAGCCCCCCGGTCATCTTCCCGACGACCGTGCCCTTCCACTCCCGCACGGCGTCGAGATCGATCTCCGGCCGCTCGAAGCGCAGCCCCCAGTCGGCGGCCGCCTCCGTCTCGCGCAGCAGCCCGGCGACGTGGAGGAGCGCCTTCGACGGGATGCAGCCCCGGTAGAGGCAGACCCCCCCGGGGTTGGGCTCCGGGTCGACGAGCGTGACGTCCATCCCCAGGTGCGCGGCGTGGAACGCCGCGGGGTATCCCCCCGGCCCCGCGCCGATCACGACGCCACGGGGCGCCGCGGCGCTCCCGCCGTTCCCGGCGCCGGCGCCCGTGGCCACCCTCAGCCCTCCAGCGCGAGGAGCAGGGGCTGCTCCAGCGCCTCGACGACCCACGAGAGGAAGCGCGCGCCGTCGGCGCCGTCGACGATGCGATGGTCGAAGGAGAGCGAGAGCGGCAGCAGCAGCCGCGGGGCGAAGGCCCCGGCCCCCTCGTCCCAGACGGCCTCCGTCGCCGCGCGCCCCACGCCGAGGATGCCGACCTCGGGCGGATTGAGGATCGGCGTGAAGAAGCCGGTCCCCATCCCCCCGAGGTTGGAGATGGTGAAGCTCCCGCCGCGCATCTCGTCGAGGCCGAGCTTCCCCTCGCGCGCCTTCGCCGCGAGCTCCGCGAGCTCCGCGGAGAGCTCGGTGACGTTCTTCCGGTCGGCGTCGCGGACCACCGGCACGAGCAGGCCGCGCTCGGTGTCGACGGCGACGCCGATGTGCACGTGCCGCTTGTGGACGATCTCCTGAGCCTCCGAGTCGACGCTCGCGTTCAGGCGCGGATGCTGCCTGAGCGCGGAGGCGCAGACCGAGAGCAGGATCGCCACCATCGTCAGGTTGCCGCCGCCCGCCCGCGAGACGCGCTCGCGGTAGCGCCGGCGCAGCGCCTCCAGCTCGGTGACGTCGGCCTTCTGGAAGAGCGTGACGTGCGGGCTCTGCCACGAGCGCGAGATCGTCTCCGCCGTCGTGCGGCGCACGCGGCTCATCGGCAGGCGCTCGACCTCGCCCCACCGCGCGAAGTCGACGGGGGCGCCGCCCCCGGCCGCGGGCGGCCCGCCGGCGGGGCCGGTGCGCGGGCTGCTGCGCGCATGCCGCTTCACGTCGTCCTGGGAGATGCGGCCCCCGGGGCCGCTCCCGGAGACCTCCCGGATGTCGACGCCGATCTCGCGCGCGAAGGTGCGCACCGAGGGCGCCGCGAAGACGGGCTGATCCGCCCGCTGCGGGGCGG
>VYDC01000195.1 GCA_009843585.1 Chloroflexota bacterium
CGCTCTCCTGCGTCATGCGCCGCGCCCCCTCCCGCGAGCCGACCATACGGGAGGCGGACGTGAGGGCAACCCGCAGGGGGCGTGGAGCGACGGCCCGCCGACATGCCGGGGAGGCCCGCACCCTGTTAGATAGCCGGGCACCGCCGCTCGCCCGCCGCGGGGCGCGCTCACCGGGAGGGAACGGCCGTGACTCCTCGTCCCCACCACACGATCCACGCCTCGGAGCACCACCTGGGGTGGGACAACTCGCTTCCGCCCGTGCGCCGCGTGCGCCCCGGCGAGAGCGCCGAGCTCGAGATCCTCGACGCCTCGGGCGGCCAGATCCGCCCGGACACCACCGTCCGGGAGCTGGCGGGACTCGACTTCTCCCGCGTGAACCCCGTGACCGGCCCGCTCTTCGTCGAGGGCGCCGAGCCCGGCGACGCGCTGCGGATCACCGCGCTCGACATCGCTCCGTCGGGCTGGGGCTGGACGGCGAACATCCCGGGCTTCGGCCTCCTCGCCGACGACTTCCCCGAGCCGGCCCTCCACCTGTGGAGCTACGACGCGCAGGCGCTCGCGCCGGCGATGTACCAGCCGGGAGGTCGGGTGCCGCTCCGGCCCTTCATGGGAACGATCGGCGTGGCGCCCGCCGAGCCGGGCACGCACAGCGTCGTCCCGCCCCGCCGGGTCGGCGGCAACATGGACATCCGCGACCTCGGCACGGGCAGCGTGCTCGAGCTCCCCGTCGAGGTGCCCGGCGCGCTGCTCTCCGTCGGGGACACCCACGCGGCACAGGGCGACGGGGAGGTCTGCGGCACCGCGATCGAGAGCCCGATGCGGGTCGTGCTGCGGGTCGATCTCCTCAAGGGGGCCGGGATCGCCTCGCCGCGCTACGAGACCGCGGGCCCCGTCAGCCGCCACGTCGACGCCCGCGGCTATCTCGTGACGACCGGCATCGGCCCCGATCTGATGGAGGGAGCGCGCGCCGCCGTGCGGGCGATGATCGATCTGCTGGGAAGCCGGCACGGCCTCTCGGCGGTCGATGCCTACATGCTCCTCAGCGTCTGCGCCGACCTCCGCATACTCGAGATCGTCGACCAGCCCCACTGGGTGGTCGGGCTCGCCTTCCCGCGGGTCGTCTTCGAGTAGCCCCCCGGGCCAGGGGGCGCCCGTCAGCGGCGGACGCGGTAGCGGAGGTAGAGCTCGCCGGTCCCGGCATTCGCGTGCGCCGAGACGAGATCGAGCGTCCGCAGCCCCTCCCTGGTGGGCGCGACGCGGCCCTCGATCGCGGCCGGGACGCCGCCGCCGCCCGCGAGCCGCGCGGCGAGCGTCAGGAAGTACTCGTCTATGAGGCCCCGGTCGAAGAAGGCGCCGTTCAGCCGGGGCCCGCCCTCGACCAGGAGGAGCTCCGCACCGAGCGACTCGCGCATGTGGCGCACCATCGCGGGAAGCGGATCGCTCGCGGGCAACACCTCGAGCGGACGGCCGGTCGCCTGAAGAGCGGACCGGCGCTCCGGGGGGGCCGCGTCGGAGAGGTAGACCACCGCCCGGAAGTCGCGGGCGGAGAAGAACTCGCTGGCGAGCGGCAGATCGCCCGTCGAGCTCAGGACGGCCGCCACCGGGAGCGGCTCCCGCCCGCGCCGCCGGCGGCGCTCCTCGAGCTCGGGAACGCCGAGGCGGGAGGAGCTCCCCGAGACGCGCAGCGTGCCGGCGCCGTTGAGGACGACGTCGGCGTGCGAGCGCAGCTCCCGCATCAGGCGGCGGTCGGTCGGGGAGCCGAGCCCCCCCTCGTCGCCCTCGACGACGACCTTCCCGTCCGCCGAGCTCACCATGTTGGTGACGATGTAGGGGCGGCCGGGAGGGGCGTCAGGGAAGGTCAGATCCCGGTAGTCCGGCCCGGCCGCGCCCCCCGAGGTGAGCTGCATCTCGTCCCCCGCCCCGGCTGCGGCCTACGACCAGGTCGGGGCCGGCATCGTCGGCACGTCCTCGAGCGCCCCCGCGGCGCGCAGGCGCGCCCGCTCCGCCTCGTCGGCGCCGAGATACTCGGCGAGCACGGCGTCGTTGTGCTCGGCGAAGAGCGGCGGCGCGAAGGGGCGGACCGGCGTGCGTGAGAACCGCCACGGGACGCCGTCCCAGGGGTAGACCCCCACCTTCGGGTGCACGTAGTGCTGGAAGTAGCCGCGCTCGAAGAGGTGGGGGTCGGAGAGGATCTCCCAGTTCGCGAGCACGGGTCCGGCGGGCACCCCCGCCGCCTGCAGCCTCCGCGTCGCCTCCTGGTGATCGAAGAGCGCCGCCCACGAGGCGATCGCCTCGTCGATCTCGTCGTGCGCCGCCTGCCGCGCGGCGGCCGTCCGGTAGCGGCCGGCCAGCTCGGGGCGGCCGATGGTCTCGCACAGCGCCTCCCACTGCCGCTCGTCCTCGACCGCCAGCGCCAGCCAGCCATCCGGCCCGACGGTGCGGTAGGCGCCCTGGGGGGCGCGCCGGGGCGAGCGGTTCGACTGCGGCCCCGGCGCCGCGCCCCCGAGCCGGTATTCCATCAGCGAGTCGACCGAGAAGAGCACGCCGGAGTCGAGCAGCGTCGTCACGACGTAGTCGCCCCCCGCGCCGCGCTCCCGGGCGAGCAGCGCCGCCACCGTCGCGAGGAGCCCGAGCGCGCCGGTGATCGGGTCGGCGTAGAACGAGCCCGTCGCCTGCAGCTCCTCCGGCCCGTAGCCGGTCGTGGCGACGAGCCCGCTCGAGGCCTCGATGTTCGAGCCGTATGCGGTGTAGTTCATCTCCGGGCCGCGCTGGCCGAAGCCCGGCATCGAGCACATGACGATGCGCGGGTTGCGCTCCGCGATCGCCTCGTACGTCAGCCCCAGGTTCGGCATGACCCGCGCCGCGAAGTTCTCGATGAGCACGTCGGCGTGCTCGACCAGGCGGAGCAGCGTCTCGCGCCCCTCCGGATTGCGCAGATCCAGCCCCACGGCGCGCTTGCTGCGGTTCAGGAGATTGAAGGAGCCGGCCCGGTTGTACCAGTCGTTCCACCACTCGCCGTGCGGCGGGTGGTTGTCGCGCGCCGCCGGGCGCGCGGCGGTCTCCACCTTGACGACGTCGGCGCCGAGATCCCCGAGGTTGCGCGCGGCGACCGGGCCGGACCAGTTCGAGGTGACGTCGAGCACGCGCAGGCCGGAGAAGGGGAGCTCTCCGGCGAGCTCGGGGTGGGGAGCGGGGGGCCACGGCCCCGCCTCGACGCGCGTGCCGGCGTCGGCGTCCAGGAGCGGCGCACCCCGGCGCGGCCCGACGGGCCCGCTGCGGAGCTCCCACGGCGATCCCGCGAGCTCGAGAGAGCCGGCGAGCGGGTGCTCGACCGTGCGCCAGAACCCCCGCTCGCGCAGCCCCGGCGCGCGCTCGAGGTCGGCGGCGTCGTTGACGGGGGTGACGTTCAGCCTGAGCGTCTGCGCGCGCTCGTAGACCTCCTGCTTCGGGTGCCCGCTCGCCCACGCCTCGAACATCGCGCGCAGCTCCGGGACGGCCTCCCGCCACAGCGCCCCGTCCTGAGAGGCCTCGATCCAGCGCGGGTCGTCGACCAGCTCGAAGCGCTCGATGAGGACGAAGAGCTCGAGCGCCGGCCGGGGCGCCATCCAGTAGACGTAGCCGTCCTGACAGCGGATCAGCGTCGACCCGAGCCGCTCCTGCACCATCCCCTTGTGCGTCCAGAGCGTGGTCAGCCAGCAGTGCGCGCTCAGCATCGACTCCAGCGTCGAGACGTCGACGTGCTGGCCCGAGCCGGTGCGGCGCGCGTGCCAGAGCGCGATGGCGGCGCCGAGGGCGAGCTGCATCCCGGCGTGCAGCTCCCCCTGGAAGCCCGGCACCATCAGCGGGGGTCGCCCGGGCTCCCCGCAGAAGTACATGTAGCCGCCCATCGCGTAGTCGACGATCTCGCTCGAGCGCCGCGTCGCGTAGGGGCCGTCCTGCCCGAACGGCGTGTGCGAGGCGTAGACGAGCCGCGGGAAGCGGCGGGCCAGGCTCGCGTAGTCGAGGCCGCGCCGCTCCATCTCGCCCGGCACCGCGCTCTCCAGGAAGATCTCGGCGCCGGCGAGCAGGTCGAGCAGGCGCCGCCTGTCCGTCTCGTCGTCGAGATCGAGGACCACGCTCTCCTTCCCGGCGCCGAGCGCGAGGTGCAGGCCTCCCAGCTCGCGCGAGGGCTCCCCGCGGGGCGCGAAGGGGCCCAGCGCGCGCAGGCTGTCTCCGCCGGGCGGCTCGACCTTCACGACGCGCGCGCCGAGATCGCAGAGCAGCCGCGAGGCGTGGCCCCCGGCCACCCCCTCGCTCGCGTCGACCACGACGAGCCCGGACAGCGGGCCCGAAGACGTCCCTGTCACCACCAGACGCTCCCCCCGGGTGCGTGCGGGCCGGACGGTATCATCGCCCGCAGCGCCGGTCGAAGGGCGGGACTGAGCGGGGGAGGGAGCGATGGCGGGCTACTCCGGGACGCCGCTTCCCCGCAAGCTCGGCATCCGGCCCGGCGCGCGCCTGGCGCTCGTCGGCGCCCCCGAGGGCTTCGAGCGGACGCTCGGCCCGCTCCCGGAGGGGGTGCGCGTCGCGCGGCCCGGCCGCGGGCACGCCGACGTCGCCGTCTACTTCGCCCGGGAGCGGCGCGCGCTCGAGCGGCGCATCGCCTCGCTCGAACGACGCATCGAGCCCGACGGCGCGCTCTGGGTCGCCTGGCCGAAGCGCGCCTCCCGCGTCCCGACCGACATGAGCGAGGACGTGGTGCGCGACGTCGCCCTGCCCCGGGGGCTGGTCGACAACAAGGTCTGCGCCATCGACGAGACCTGGTCGGGGCTGCGGCTCGTCGTGAGGTCGGAGCTCCGCGCCGCCCGGGCGCCGGGCCCCTAGCCGCCCCGCCCGCGGGCGGCGAGCCGCTCGCAGGCGTCGACGGCCTCCCGCGCGCTCTGAACCCGGAGCACCGGCGCCTCGCGCCCCGCGCCGTCGCGGAGCTCCCAGCTCCCCAGCGCGACGATCGGGCGCCCCGCGATGAGCCCGAAGGCGATCTCGGAGAGGGTCCCGTAGGAGCCGTCCACCGCCACCAGCGCCTCGGCCGTGCGCGCGATGATCGTGTTGCGCGCGAAGCCGAGCCCGGTCACGACCGGGACGTCGACGAACTCGTTGGCGTCGCGCGCGTCGTCGCCGGGGAGGATGCCGACGGTGAGCCCGCCCGTCTCGCGGGCGCCCCGGCAGGCCTCGCGCATGACGCCGCCGCGTCCGCCGCAGACGAGCGTGTGCCCGCGGGCGCCGAGCTCGCGCCCGACCTCGTAGGCGAGCTCCGCGTGCACCTCGTCGGCCTGCTCGCCGCCGATCACGCCGACGACGAGCCCCTCCCGGTCCCCGGCCACGCTACGCCCCCGCCCGGGCGCGCGCCTGCTCGCGGAGCGCCGCGGCGTCGTGGGGGCCGCCGTTTGAGACGACCGTGACCCCGTCCCGCGCGGCGTCGAGGCGGGCGAGCGGATCGCCGTCGCCCCCGACCAGGTCGGCGAGCTTGCCGGGCTCGACGGTTCCGAGATCGCGCTCCCTCCACAGCGCCTCGGCCGCGGCCCTGGTGGCGGCGGCGAGCACGTCGGCCGCCGGGATGCCCGCCTCGTGGTGGATCGCCATCTCGCGGTGCATGGAGAAGCCCGGGACCTGCATCGACGCGCCGCCGACGTCGGTCCCCACCACCAGGCGGACGCCCGCCTCGTGCGCCCTGACCACGAAGTCGAGCTCCTTGGCGCGCGTCTGGGTGGTGACCACGTCGGTGTGCTGCAGCGGAAGCCCCGCCCGCGCGCCCTGGGCGCGGCGCTCCTCCCAGGCGCGCCGGGCGTTCTCGGGCAGGTGGCGCTCCCGCATCGCGGCGGGGAGGTAGGCGAGCCCGGGCTCCTCGGCCGCCTCCTCGGTCACCATCCCCCCGGTCATCATGATCAGGGTCGCGCAGAGCGAGACGTCGCGCTCCGCCAGGAGCTCGAGCTGCGCCCGCACGTGCGGGGCGTCGAGATCGGCGCGCGCCCATCCCCCCGCCACCCAGTTCCAGTAGTTCGGCATGACGCCGTTGCCGGCGTCGGCGGGATGCCGGTCCTCCTCGCGGACCACGTCCTGGTAGAGCGAGGCGTGGACGTGCTCCAGGCAGGTGATGCCGGCGCGGGCGGCCTCGGCCGCCGTCGTGCGCGAGAGG
>VYDC01000193.1:0-3391 GCA_009843585.1 Chloroflexota bacterium
AGTCCCCGCAGCTCCCCCATCTCCGCCCCGCTCTCGAGGAGCAGCGCGACCTGCGGGTGTCGCCTCATGTTCGCGAGCCGCGCGCCCCGCGCGTTCACGAAGACGTCGTCGCCGTCCCGGTAGTAGGAGAGCGGCACGGCGTGCGGGTATCCGCGCGGGCCGAGCGTGGTGAGGATGGCCCAGAGGGGGCCTGAGTCGATGAAGGCGTAGGCCTCGTCGCGCGTCATCGTCGCCATCGGCGGCATCCTCCCCGCAGGCGTCGCCTCCCGCGGAGGGTACACGCTCGGCGGGAGGCGACGGGGCGCCGCCCGCCTCCGCGCGCCGCGCCGCATCGCGGAGCCGTCGCCGGTCGGGGCGGGCGCGCGTCGCTCACCTCCCGGCGCCTGCGCCCGCGCCCTAATCCAGCCCCTCGAAGGAGAAGGCGTGCACGTCCCGGAACCGGTTCCCCGGTCGGAAGAGCAGCCCGCTCTCGAGCCCGCGGAGCGAGGCCGGGACCAGGTAGGTGCGCCGGGGGTAGAGCAGCACCACGCTCGCCGCCTGATCCACGAAGCGCTCGCTGAAGGCGGCGTAGAGGGCGCGCCGCTCGCCCGCGTCGAGCGTGCGCCTCGCCTGCTCCAGCATCCGGTCGGAATCGGGGTCCTGGTAGGAGGCGACGTTCCGCCCCGGGGGCGGGATCTGCGAGGTGTGCCACCCGCTGAGGGGATCCGGGTCGACGCCGGGCTCCCAGCCGAAGAGCGCGAGGTCGTAGTCGTGGTGGGCGAGCCGCGCGCCGACGAGCTCGACCGCCGGCACGGCCTCCACGCTCACGACGACCCCCTGCCGGCGGAGCTGCTCCGCGAGGAGATCGGCGAGCGCGACGCGGTCCGGGGCGGCGTTCGTGATCAGCGAGAGCGAGAGGACCCGCCCTCCCAGCGCGAGCGCGCCCTCCGCGTCTGGGAGCCATCCGGCATGGGCGAAGAGCTCGGCCGCCTGCGCGGGTCCGGGCGCGGAGACCGGGGAGTGCGCCCACGAGGGCGGGACGATCGGCGAGGCGCCGGCCGCCCAGCCGGGGGCGAGTGCGAGCAGGGCGTCGCGGTCGATGGAGGCGGCGATCGCGCGCCGGGTGCCGGGGTCGTCCAGGGGCGGCCGGCCGTTGTTCAGGTAGAGGACCGTGAAGCCGTTCCGCGGGAGCTCGACGGCGCGCAGGTCCGGGCGCCGCTCGAGCACGGCGGCCGCCTGGGCGTGGCGTCCCTCCTCGAGCAGCGCCCCGTCGAGATCGCCGCGGGCGAGCGCCGCCTCGAGCTCCGACGCGTGCGGGAAGAAGCGGAGCTCGATCTCGTCGACGGCGGGGGAGCCGTGGTGGTAGCTCGTGTTGCGCTCGAGGAGGGCGCGCCCGGGGGAGAGCGCGACGAGGCGGTAGGGGCCGCTCCCGACCGGCGCCTGGTGGAAGGGCGACTCGAGCAGGTCGCGCACGGAGAGGCCGCTGAGCAGGTGCTCCGGCAGCACCCCGAGCTCGGTCTGCACCAGGAAGTCGGCGCGCGCCTCGGGGAGCCGGAAGATGACCGTGCGCGCATCCGGGGCCTGCACCTCCACCCCGGCCCATCGCAGCGCCAGGGTGGCCGGGCCCTGGAAGCCCGGCTGCTGCACGCTCGCGACCGTGAAGGCGACGTCGGAGGATTCGACGCGCTCGCCGTCGTGCCAGTAGAGATCGCCGCGCAGCCGGAAGCTGTAGGTGCGACCGTCCGGCGTCACCTCCCAGGCCTCGGCGAGGTCCGGGAGGGGGGTGCCGTCGCCGGCGATGCGCACGAGGCCGGAGAAGACGAGGGTCGCCAGATCCTCGTCCGGCTGGTTCCCGCGGGCGAAGAGGGGGCTCACGCGCTGCGGGGCGCCGACCACACCCTCGACATAACGTATGCGCGGGACCGGCTCCGGGACGGCGGTGAGGCCGTACCAGCCGACGGCCAGCGCGGCGATGCCGGCCCCCAGCATCGCCGGGAGCAGCAGCGGGGAGCGCCGCAGGTCGAGGAGGCTCACCGGACCGGTGCTGCGCCGGCTACGACGCGGCGACGCTCCACGCGGAGAAGGCGAGGAAGACGGCCACCACGGCGATCGTGAGGCGGTGCATCCCGCGCTGCAGGCCGCGGCGGGCGCGGAAGCCCGAGTCGACGCCACCGAGCCCGGCCCCGAAGCCGGTGCCGCGCACCTGCATCAGGACCAGCACCGTCAGCAGCACTGAGATGAGGATCTGGGCGACGGCGATGAAGTCTCGCAGCTCCATGGCCGTCGAGGCTACGCCGGGGCACCGGGGCGGGCAACCCTCGCCGCACCGCGGGCCTCCCGCCTCAGATCGCGCTCCATGTAGCTGCGCATGACGGCGGCGGCCAGGCGCTCGGCGTCGTGGCGGTAGCGGTGGTCGTAGTCGACCAGGTCCGCGAGCTCGAGGCGCGCGCCGCCGAAGTCGGCCTCGCCGTCGGCCGCGACCGCCTCCGAGTGCCAGCTGTCGGGGAAGGGCGCGCCGGGGAGGTTGCTGTTCGCGAGCACGACGTCGGCGACGGCGTCGTGCCCGAGGTGCCGGCGGATCGCCGCGTAGTGGTCGGCGGCGGAGAAGCCGTTGGTCTCTCCGTTCTGCGTGGCGACGTTGGCGACGTAGACGGTGTGGGCGGAGGACTCCGCGAGCGCCTCGCGGATGCCGGGGACGAGCAGGTTCGGCAGCACGGAGGTGAAGAGGCTCCCGGGACCCAGGACGATGAGATCGGCCTCCGCCAGCGCCTCCGTCGCCTCGGGGTGGGCCGGGGGATCGCCCGGCACGATCTCGACGCGGTCGACGGCGATCCCGCTCTCCGGGATGCGGGACTCACCCTCGACGACGCGCCCGTCGCCGAGGTGGGCGCGAAGCCTGACGTCGGCCAGGGTCGACGGCAGGATGCGGCCGCGCACGGCGAGCACGCGCGAGGTCTCGCGGATCGCCTCCTCCATCGAGCCGGTCACGCCCGACATCGCCGCGATGAAGAGGTTGCCGAAGGAGTGTCCGCCGATGCGTTCCCCGGCGTCCGCGTCGAAGCGGTGCTGGAAGAGCTCGGTGACCAGGGGCTCGGCGTCGGCGAGCGCCACGATGCAGGCCCGGATGTCCCCGGGCGGGATCACGCCGAGGTCCTCGCGCAGCAGCCCGCTCGACCCGCCGTCGTCGGCGACCGTGACGATCGCCGTCAGGTTGGCCGGGTAGGGCTTAAGCCCGCGCAGCAGCTGGGAGAGCCCCGTCCCGCCCCCGACGGCGACGATGCGGGGGCCGCGCCCTCGCGTGCGCTGCTGGTAGATGCGCTCCACGACGCCCCCCTGGCGGTCGGGCGGGAGCGCCGCCGCCACGATGGAGCGGTTGAGCTTCCAGCCGCCGACCAGCGTGAAGCCCGAGGCC
>VYDC01000193.1:3401-6146 GCA_009843585.1 Chloroflexota bacterium
CTTGCCGCGCAGGCCGACCTAGAGCCACTACGCGAGATGGGACCGCCCCACAGGCGGCCCCCGATACTCTCCCCCCGGCTTGCTTAGCTCGCGGGGCGCGCACCGTCAAACCCGCACCCGCCGCCCCGAGGCGGCGGAGCGCACGGGAGACCCCGCTCTAGGCGTCCAGGTGGCGGCGCAGCGCCGCGGCGGCGTCGTGGGGGTCGGCACGGCCGCGCGCGAGGCGCATCAGCTGCCCGACCAGGAATCCGATCGCCGATTCCTTCCCGCCGCGGTAGTCCGCGACCGCCTTCGGCTGCCCCTCGATCACCTGGCGCGCGAGGCGGTCGATCTCCTCCTCGTCGCGTACCTGGGCGAGGCCGCGCGACTGCACGATCGACTGCGGCAGCTCCCCGCTCTCGAAGGCGATGTCGAGCACCTGCTTCGCGGTCGAGGCGGTGATCGTGCCCTCGGAGACGAGCCCGGCGAGCTCCGCGACGTGCCCGGGCGTGAGCTGCGTGTCGCGGAGTTCCGCGTCTGAGCCGAGCGTGTTCAGGAGCCTCGCGACGTCGCCGATGAACCAGTGCGCGAGCGTGCGGGGGTAGTCCTCGCGGTCGCCGATCCCGCTCAGCCCCGAGGCGAGGTGGACGGAGCGCTCGTAGTCGTCGGCGCGCTCGCGGCTCTCGGTGAGCGTGCGCGCCTCGTCGGGGGTGAGTCCGTACTCATGCTCGAAGCGGAGGCGGCGGGGTCCCGGGAGCTCGCAGAGGGCGGCGCGGAGCGCGCCGATGCGCTCCTCCTCGAGCCGGAGCGGCGGGAGGTCGGGCTCGGGGAAGTAGCGGTAGTCGTGCGCCTCCTCCTTCGAGCGCTGCGGGGCGGTCTCCCCGCTCGACTCCAGGTAGCCGCGCGTCTCCTGGACGATGCGCTCGCCGGCGTTCAGGGCCGCCTGCTGGCGGCGGATCTCGCTCTCGATCGCGCGCCCGACAGCGCGGAACGAGTTCATGTTCTTCACCTCGACCTTGGTGCCCAGCGCGCTCTCGCCGCGCGGCCTGAGCGAGACGTTGGCGTCGCAGCGGAAGGAGCCCTTCTCCATGTCGGCGTCGGAGGCGCCGATGTAGCGCAGCAGCTGCCGGAGCGCGCGCAGGAAGGCGACCGCCTGCGCCGCCGAGTGCATGTCGGGTCTGGTGACGATCTCCATCAGGGGCACGCCGGCCCGATTCACGTCGAGC
The DNA here is from genome assembly GCA_009843585.1 of Chloroflexota bacterium. GTDB lineage: Bacteria > Chloroflexota > Dehalococcoidia > UBA2979 > UBA2979 > VYDC01. The sequence goes on from VYDC01000193.1 coordinate 4,607, forward strand.
AGCGAGCGGGCCCCGCCGTCGTCGTCGCGGTGGAGCAGCCTCGCGGTGTCCTCCTCGAGGTGGATGCGCTCCAGGCGCACCGTGCGGGGGGCGCCCTCGGCCTCGACGTCGAGCGCGCCGCCCACGCAGAGCGGCTCGTCGTACTGCGAGATCTGGTAGCCCTTCATCAGGTCGGGGTAGGGGTAGTTCTTGCGATCGAACTTCGCCCGCTCCGGAATCTCGCAGCCCATCGCGAGCCCGGTGAGGATGGTGAGCTCCACGGCGCGCCGGTTGATGACGGGGAGGACGCCCGGCATCCCCAGGCAGACCGGGCAGACGCGGCTGTTGGGCGCGGCCTCCCAGTAGTCGCGGGAGCAGCCGCAGAACATCTTCGAGCGTGTGGAGAGCTGCGCGTGGACCTCAAGCCCGATCACCGGCTCGTATGCGGTGCCGGGGACCGCGGGCCCGGTCGTCGTCACGGGAGCGGACACTCCGCATCCGGGCAGCCGGCCGGTGCGGCCCCCGGGACCTCGAGCTGCGCGGGCGGGCCGGCCGCTGCGGCCGCCTCGCCTCCGCCCCTAGCTCGCGCCAGCGCCGTACTTCTCGGGGTTGCCGATGAAGCGGTTGCGGCAGCCCATGTCGTCGAAGTAGATCCACGCCCCCTCGTGGTTCCACTTCTTCTCGCGCTCCGGGGTGATCTCGTTGCCGCACACGGGGCAGCAGGGCGCGTCTGTCATGATCCCCCCCCCTCCATCGACGGCCCGGCGCCCCTCGGGGCGGTGCCGCCTCCGGACTCTGGCGGCGTGACGTTACTACGTCGGGCGGGGCATTGCGACCGCTGTCCTCATCACGGCGGGCTCCCGTCGTCCTACACTCCCCGAATGACGTCCCGAGGAGGAGGGCGGAGGGGCCTCCCGCCCGGCGTGCAGCCGGGGCTCTTCGAGGAGCGCGCCCGCGCCTGGGCGGCCGGCGGCGCTCCGCTCGCCGCGCGCATGCGTCCCGCGAGCCTCGACGAGTTCGTGGGGCAGGAGGCGGTGCTCGGCGCGGGGACGCCGCTCCGGCTGATGATCGAGCGCGACGAGGTCTTCTCGCTCGTGCTCTGGGGGCCGCCGGGCTCCGGCAAGACGACGATCGCCGCGCTGATGGCGAGTCAGACGAGCCGCCACTTCGCGAGCCTCTCCGCCGTGAGCTCCGGCGTCGCGGAGGTCCGCACGGTGGTCGCGGAGGCGAGGGATCGGCTGCGCATCTCCGGCGTCGGCACGATCCTCTTCATCGACGAGATCCACCGCTTCAACCGCGCGCAGCAGGACGTCGTGCTTCCCCACGTCGAGGACGGGACCGTCGCGCTGGTCGGGGCGACCACCGAGAATCCGTCGTTCCACGTCGTGGCGCCGCTGCTCTCGCGGGCCCGGGTCTTCCGCCTCGAGCTGCTCTCCCCCGCGGAGGTCGAGGAGATCCTGCGCCGCGCGCTCGCCGACGGGGAGCGCGGCCTCGGGCGGCTCGACGTCTCCGTCGACGACGAGACGCTCGCCGCCATCGTGGAGATCGCCGCGGGCGCCGC
>VYDC01000213.1 GCA_009843585.1 Chloroflexota bacterium
CGCTCGCGCGCTACACGAGACTGATGCGCGCGCAGGTCTCCGAGACGCTGAGCCACGAGTACGTGCGCACGGCGCGCGCGAAGGGCCTGGCCGAGACCAGGGTGATCCGCCGGCACGTGATCCGGAACTCGCTGCTCCCGATCATCACGGTCATGGGGGTCGACGTCGGGACGCTGATCGGCAGCGCGATCATCGTCGAGGCCGTCTTCGCCTGGCCCGGCTTCGGGACGCTCGTCGTCGAGGCGGCGAAGACGCGGGACTACCCTGTCATCCAGACGGCGGGCTTCACCATCGGCCTGCTGGTGCTCGCGGGGAGCCTGCTGGCCGACTTCGCCTACGGCCTCATCGACCCGCGCGTCCGCCGCAAGGCCTAGCACGCATGTTGTCCGGCTGCGGGGGCGGGCGCTAGGCTCCTCACCCGGGTGCGCCCCGAAGCGGTCGGGGCGCCTCCCGGGAGCGGCGGGAGCGGGTCGGGGCGCCCCGCCGGGCGAGACGGTCCCCGGCGCAGCGGGAGAGATCCGTGAGCACCCAGAGCGTCGGCTACGTCAAGCGCGGCTTCGTGCACAGCCCGCACGGCAACATCGAGTACCGGGAGTCGGGCGACGGGCCGCCCCTCGTGCTGCTCCACAGCACGCCCAGCTCCTCGGCGCAGTACCAGGGGGCCTTCCCGTACCTCGACGATCGCGTCCGCGCGATCGCGATGTCGTCGATGGGCTACGGCGCCTCCGACCGCCCGCCCCATCCCTACAAGAGCATCCACGAGTTCGCGCAGTGCGTCGTCTGGCTGATGGACGGGCTCGGGCTCGAGCGCGCCAGCGTCTTCGGCTCGCACACGGGCGCCGTGATCGCGACCGAGGTCGCGGCGGGCTGGCCGGAGCGGGTCGACCGGCTCATCGTCGAGGAGCTCTTCAACTGGGGCACGCCGGCGCGCTTCGCCGTCCACCGCCGGCTGCACCAGCACCCGGAGCACGAGGACGGGAGTCACCTCGCCGAGAGCTGGCGGCAGGCGCACGGCTGGCTCGGCGCCGGCGGCATGGGGCGCGCGGAGGACGAGGTCAGGCAGGCCTTCATCGACTCGGTGACGGCCCACGCCGGTCCGCCGACCGACGTCTACGACGGGATGAGCTGGGGCGGCGCAGCCCCCTGGTCGATGTGCCACTACAGCACCTGGGAGGCGCTCCCCAAGATCCAGGCGCCGACGCTCGTCATCCACGGGGCGAACAGCGAGCTCGGTCGCGCGCACGACCGCATCGTCGCCGAGCTCGCGCGCGCCCGGGGCATCCGCCCTCCGGCCGAGAACCAGTACGACTGGCGGGTCGATCCCGAGCTCTGGTCGCGCGAGATCCGGGCCTTCCTGGACGACCCCGGGATCTAGGCGGCCCGTGCCGGGCCGTGCCCTCGCCGGCGTGCGGATCATCGACCTCGCCGAGGTGTGGGCGGGCCCGTTCGGCGCCTCGCTGCTCGGCGACATGGGCGCCGACGTCGTCAAGGTCGAGTCCTTCCCGCGCCGATCCCTGACGCGCCCGCTCGTCCCCGACGCGCGCGTCGCCGACGGCCCCGGGCCCGTCTACGAGCGCGTGACGGCGCAGATCCAGGGCAACCGCAACAAGCGCAACGTCGCGCTGGACATCCGCTCGCCGGCGGGCGCCGGGGCCTTCCGCCGGCTGCTCGCGAGCTCCGACGTGCTGGTGGAGGGCTTCGCCTCGGGCTCCATTCAGCGCGCCGGCTTCGGCTGGGAGGTGGTGCGCGACGTCAACCCCCGGATCACGATGATCTCGATGCCGGCCTGGGGTGTGCGCGGCCCGTACGCCGGCTATGTCGCGCTCGGCTCGCAGGTGGAGGCGACGGCCGGGCACACGCTCGCGCGCGGCGGCGGCCGCGAGGTCGAGGAGATCCCGGGCACCGTCGCGACCGACGCGAGCGCCCCGCTCGCGGTCGTCTTCGCATCGCTGCTGGCGCTGCGGAGGCGCGAGCGGACGGGGCGGGGCTCCTACATCGACCTCTCGCACGCCGAGGCCTTCTCCTGGTACCTGGCCGGGCAGCTCGGGAGCTGGACGCTCGCCGGGCGCCTCCCCGCCGCGACCGGGAACGCCTCCCCCCACGCCGTGCCGCACGGCTGCTACCCGGCGGAGCGCGAGGGCGGGAGCGCGCGATGGGTCGCCCTCGCCGCGGAGAGCGACCGCCAGTGGGCGGGACTCGCCTCGGTGCTCGGCCGTCCCGAGTGGGCCCGGGACGGGCACCCCTGGGCGAGCATCCCGGGACGGCTCCGCGCGCGGGAGGAGATCGACCGCGAAGTCTCGGCCTGGACCTCTCGCCGCACGCGACTGGAGGCGGTCGACGAGCTCCAGGCGGCCGGCGTGATCGCGGCGCCGGTCGCCGAGCCCTCGGCGATGCTCCCCTCGCCGCAGCTGCAGGCGCGCGGATGGTTCCACCCCGTCGAGCAGCCCTACCTGGGGACCCGGCTCCTGCCCGGCTTCCTCTGGCGGATGGAGCCCGACGGGGCCCGCTACGCGCGGCCGAGCGCGCTCGTCGGGGAGCACAACGCGGAGATCCTCTCCGAGCTCGGCTACTCCTTGGCCGATATCGAGGGGCTGCGCGCGGTCCACGCCGCGGGGGAGCGCTACGACGAGGAGACGGAGGCGCTCACCTCGGGCTCCTGAGAGGCCCCGGCGGGGCCCACGACCCCCGCCCGGATGGGCTAGAGTCGCATCCCGGAACGCGTCCGGACGGAAGGCGAGCGCGCCGTGCTGACCCTCGTCCCGGAGGCGATCGAGGAGTACGCCAGGCGGCACACCTCGCCGCTCCCGCCGCACCTCGAGGCGCTCCAGCGCTACACCCTCGAGGAGCGCACGGACGCGCTCATGCTCTCCGGCCCGATAGAGGGGGGCCTGCTGCAGCTGCTGGTGTGGGCCTCCGGCGCCCGGCGCGTGCTGGAGCTCGGCTGCTTCACCGGCTTCAGCGCGCAGATGATGGCGGCGGCCCTCCCCGAGGGGGGAAGGCTCATCACCTGCGAGATCGACCCCGAGACCGCCGCCACGGCGCGCCGGCACGCCGACGCAGGCCCCGACGGCCGCAGGATCGAGATCCGCGTCGGCCCGGCCGCCGAGACGCTGCGGCGCCTCGAGGGGCCCTTCGACCTCATCTTCATCGACGCCGACAAGGAGCCGTACGTCGACTACTACGAGGGGGCGATGGAGCTCCTTTCGGAGGACGGGATCATCGCCGTCGACAACGTGCTCCTGAACGGGCGCGTGCTCGACCCGGAGTCGGCGTCCGGGCGCAGGATGGCCGACTTCAACGCGCACGTCGCGGCCGACGAGCGCGTGAGGCAGGTCCTGCTCCCCGTCCGCGACGGGCTGATGCTGATACGGCGAGTCCCCCGGGATCAGGAGGCACGAGATGACGGCTGAGTACCCGCGCCGCGGCTTCGTCCACGGCCCCGACGGCAACATCGAGTACATGGAGGAGGGGAGCGGGCCGGCGCTCGTGCTGCTGCACCCGGCGCCGAGCTCCTGCACCACCTTCCAGGACGCGCTCCCGCTGCTCGCAGACGGCTACCGCGTGATCGCGATGTCGCAGCCGGGCTTCGGCGAGTCCGACGCCCCGCCCCGCGCCTACACCGAGGTCTCGCAGTACGCGCGCGCGGTGACCTGGCTCCTCGACGGGCTGGGGCTGGAGCGCGCCCACGTGCTGGGCTCCCTGACGGGATCTCTCACCGCGCTCGAGACGGCGGCGGGGTGGCCGGAGCGCGTGGACCGCCTCGTGGTCGAGGAGTGCTTCAACTGGAACCGCCCCGGGCGCATCGAGGTGCTCGAGCGCGAGCACGGCGTCGACGAGAGCCCCGACGGGAGCCATCTCCTGGCGATGTGGGAGCGCGCGCGCTCCGTCACGCTGCGGGAGGCGAGCGAGCCGGCCGAGGTCGCGCGCCTGGCGCGCCGGCGGCTCCTCTCCGCTCTCAGCAGCGCCCGTCCCGGCCCCGACGGCGTCACGGGACAGGATGCCTCGACGCTCGCCCTCTCGCGCTACCCGCTCTGGGAGCGGGCGCCCCTGGTTAAGGCTCCGACCCTCGTCGCGCACGGCACCTCGAGCGCGCTCGCGGGCGCGCACGAGCGGCTCGTCGGCGCCATCCCGAACGCCCGCGGCATCCGCCCGCCGAGCACGCACCAGTTCAACTGGCGCGTGGCGCCCGAGCTCTGGGCGCGGGAGCTGCGGTCGTTCCTGGCGGAGGACGCGCCCCGCTAGCGGTCGGGGCTGTAGGCTGGCGCGGCCGGGCGCACGGCCGTCCCGGGGCGCCGACGAGCGGCGCCCGCGGGCTCAAGACGAAGGAGGTCGGGGGATGCACGAGTACCGGACGGACATGTACGAGGGGATGCTGGCGGAGACCGTCGCCTTCCCCGGCGACGGGGGCGAGCTGCTCTCAGCCTACCTGGCGAGGCCGCTCGGACCGGGGCCGTACCCCGGCGTCGTCCTCATCCACCACCTCCCCGGGTGGGACGAGTACTACCGGGAGGCGACCCGGCGCTTCGCCTACCACGGCTACCTGGCGATCTGTCCGGACCTCTACCAGCGCGAGGGCCACGGCACCCCGGAGGACGTGGCGGCGATGGTGCGCGGCGTCGGCGGCGTCGCCGACGACCAGGTGGTCGCCGACATGGCGGGGGCGGCCCGCTACCTGCGCGCGCTCCCCTCGCACAACGGGAGGGTCGGCGTCTTCGGGACCTGCTCCGGGGGGCGGCACGCCTACCTCGCCGCCTGCCGCACCGACGACTTCGACGCCGCCGTCGACTGCTGGGGCGGCCGCGTGGTGATGAGCGAGGAGGAGCTCACGGAGAAGCAGCCGGTGGCACCCATCGACTACACCGAGAGCCTCTCCGCCCCGCTGCTCGGCCTCTTCGGCGCGGAGGACCGCAGCCCCACGCCCGAGCAGGTCCAGCAGCACGAGGAGGAGCTCCGGCGCCACGGCAAGGAGTACGAGTTCCACATGTACGAGGGGGCCGGGCACGGCTTCTTCTACCACGACCGCGGCGCATACCGGGTCGAGCAGGCGATGGACGGCTGGGGCAAGCTCTTCGACTTCCTCGGACGCCACCTGGCATAGGGGCCGGCCGAGGGAAGCCCGGGGCGGAGCGAGGGGAGCGAGAGCATGTGCACGATGATCCTGGAGCGGGTGGCCGTCTCGGGCGCGGGGAAGCGAGAGCAGGGGTGGTTCTCGCTCAGCCACGCGAGCGTGACCTACGACCACCCCTTCCATGTGCGACTGGAGCACGCCCTGAACATCGACTTCGTCGACGACGGGGGCGGGCCCTCGGACCGCCTCGCCGTCGAGCTCGAGCCCGACTCGGCCCGCGCGCTCGCCCGGGCGATCCTCTCCGCCCTGGAGCGCGGCGACGAGGCGGGCGTGTAGCGAGCGTCCGGGGGCTCAGGCGGGCGCCGCGGCCTCGGTGAAGGCCGGCATCACCTCGCGCGCGAAGAGGCGCAGATCCTCGGGACGCGGGTTCGAGAAGAGCACGCGCGAGACGCCGGCCGCCTCGAGGCGCCGGAGGCGCTCGATGCATTCCCGCGGGGTCCCCAGGATGGCGCTCTCCTCGGTCGTCCGGCGCGCCGCCTCCGGATCGCTGTAGAAGGGCCGGCTCGCGCGCTGCGCCGGGTCCGCCCCCTCCGCCGCCAGCTCGGCGAGGCGCCGGACGGTGCGCTCGCCGCGGGCCGCCGCCGCCTCGCGCTCCCCCTCGCTCGGAGCCACCAGCAGGCCGCGCGTCACGGCGATGTCGCCCGGCTCCTGCGGCAGCCCGCAGGCCGCCTGCTCCTCGCGGTAGATGCGCACGCGCTCCGCCGTCAGCTCGAAGGAGCCGATCTGGTCCAGGAAGAGCCGGTAGCCCTCGCGGGCGGCCCGCCGGATCGAGGGCGGGCTGCCGGCGCCCTGCCAGAGCGGGGGGTGCGGCGACTGCAGGGGCCGGGGCTCGATGAAGATCTCCTCGAAGCGCCAGTAGCGCCCGTGGTGGGAGATGCTCCCCTCCGAGCTCCACGCCTTGCGAATCACCTCCATCGCCTCGTCGGCGCGGGCCCCCGCCTCCTCGATGGGGATCTGGAATCCGGCGAACTCCGGGTACTGGTA
>VYDC01000116.1:0-3212 GCA_009843585.1 Chloroflexota bacterium
GCCTCCCACCCCGGGCCGAGGTAGCGGGCTCGCATCTCGGTGTTCGCCTCGAAGCCGCCCGAGGCGAGCACGACTGAGCCCGCGGGCAGCTCGTAGCGACCCCGGGGGCCGGCGGCGCGCACCCCCCGGACGGCGCCGCTGCGCTCCTCCGCGAGCAGCGAGAGCGCCTTCGTGCCGTAGCGGACGTCGACGCCGCGCGCCTCGCAGGCCCCAAAGAGCGCGTCGGAGAGGCCGGCTCCGCCGCCGACGGCCTCGACGATGAGGCCGCCCCAGAAGCGCAGCAGGCCGTCGACGCGGTAGGCCTGCCGCCCGTAGAGGAGCACCCAGCGGACGCCGAGGGACTCGCGCATCCAGATCATGGCGGGCCAGGCGCCGTCGACCAGCGCGTCGACCAGGCCGGGGTCGGCGCGGCCGCCGGTCACGCGGACCAGATCCTCACGCATCGCCTCGGCCGGGTAGGCGCCCACGTCCACCTCGGCGCGCTCGCGCTCGCTCAGGTCGGGGATCAGCCGGGCGATGTCGTCGATCCCGGCGTAGGGGAAGCGGAAGGCGCCGCCGCTGAAGTAGGTGTTGCCGCCGCGCTCCTCGCGCTCAGCCTTCTCCAGCACCACCGTCCGCGCGCCCGCCTCGCGGGCCGCGAGCGCCGCGCAGAGCGCGGCGTTGCCGGCCCCCACGACCACGACGTCCGGCTCCGGCACCACGCGCCTCCCCTCGGCGGGCGACATCGTCGCAGCCGCGCGCCGGAGGCGTCATCCCCGCGGGCTTGGTCAGGGCCCGGCCGGGGCGTCTATGATTCGCGAAAGCGCATCCCTGCGGGCGGGGGACGAGGACGTCATGGCATCACAGACCACGCAGTTCGTGTCGTACGGGTCGGGGGAGCCCTACGAGACCCTCCTCGTCGAGGTCGAGGATCGCGTCGCCACGGTCACCCTGAACCGGCCGGAGCGCGGCAACGCCCTGAACGCGACGCTGCACGCCGAGCTCGGCGACTTCTGGCAGGGGGCGCGCGAGGACGACGACATCTGGTGCGTCATCATCACCGGCGCCGGCCGCCGCCACTTCTGCACCGGCGCCGACATGCGGGAGGCCGCCTCCGGCGCGGAGGGCCGCATCGGCCAGCGCCGCGTCTACGGCCTGCCGTGGCCGTACCAGTTCTACAAGCCGATCATCACGGCGCTCAACGGCACGACCGCGGGCGGCGGTCTGCTCTTCGTGTGGGAGTCCCACATCGTGATCGCGGCCGACCACGTCGACTTCCTCGAGCCCCACCTCTCGGTGAGCCAGCTCCCGGCCGGCGAGATCTACGGCCTCGCGAACGCCGGCCTGCCGTGGCCGGTCGCGCTGCGCATGGCGCTGATGGGGACGGCCGGGGAGCGCGTCAGCGCGCAGAGGATGTACGACCTGGGGCTCGTGACGGAGATCGTCCCGTACGAGCAGCTCCTCGAGCGGGCGCGCGAGATCGCCGACATCGTGATGCAGATGTCGCCGCTCGTGACGCGGCTCCTGCTCGAGGGCGCGTGGCGCATGCGCGACGGCTCCCTGGGCCCCTCCCAGTCCAGCAGGTGGGCCCACGACGAGCAGCAGTCGCGCGGACTGCGCGACTCGGAGGACGCCACGGAGGGCCCCCGCGCCTTCGTCGAGAAGCGCCGGCCCGTCTGGACGGGGCGCTAGCCGCCGTCCTCCCCGGCCGGGGGGTGAGGCGCGCGGACGCTCCCGGGAGAGGAGTGGGCGATGGGCGAGGCTCCCGTTCTCCTCGACGTGCGCGACGGCGGCGTCGCGCTCATCACCCTGAACCGGCCGGAGTCGCTCAACGCGATGAACGCGGAGTCGGGCGCGCTTCTGCGCGCGGCCCTTCAGCGGGTTCACGCCGATCCCGACATCCGCGCGGCCGTCATCACCGGCGCCGGTGAGCGCGCCTTCAGCGCCGGCGCCGACCTGAAGGAGTGGGCGCGGCCCGGCGCCACCGGCCCCTCCGGCGGAACGGTCGACGAGATCCTCACCGTCGAGCCCTCCGAGGAGACATCCACGATCCGGGTGGCGAAGCCCCTGATCGCGGCGATAGGCGGCTACTGCCTCGGCGGCGGGCTCGAGCTCGCGCTGGCGTGCGACATACGCATAGCGAGCCCCGATGCGAGCTTCGCGCTCCCGGAGGTGCGCCACGGCTTCATCCCCGGCGGCGGCGGGGTCCCGCGGCTGCTGCGCTCGATCCCAAGGTCGGCGGCGATGGAGATGATCCTGACCGGCGACCGGTGCGATGCCGAGACCGCGCTCCGGTGGGGGATCGTGAGCCGCATCGTGCCGCGGGATGAGCTGGTGCCTCAGGCGCTCGCCCTCGCCGGCCGCATCGCGGAGAACGCTCCGGCCGCCGTCCGCGCGGCGAAGGAGCTCTCCCGCACCTCGGCCGATCTCCCGCTCGACGAGGCGCTTCGCTTCAGCGGCGTGCTGCGGTGGATCGTCGGCCAGACGCCGGAGGCGCGCGAGGGGCCGCGAGCCTTCGCGAGGGGCCGCACCGAGGGGTAGCCGCGAAGGACCGCCCCCAGGGCCGGCGCGTCAGATTCCCGTCACCTGCGGGCGGTACGCTGGATCCATGGAGGCCGGCGCGCCGGTGCGCGCGCGGCCGGCGTGATGCGGAGGCGAGGATGTCTGAGGTGCCCCTTCTCTCGGCTGCGCGTGCGGAGTCGCTCAGGCGCGCGCTGGTCATCGCGGCCGCGCTCGCGGGCGTCGCGAGCGGCCTCTTCGTCCTCAGCTCGCAGCCGGCCGCCGACTTCCTCCGGGAGGGGCCGGCGCGCTTCCTCGGCGTGGAGGGGACCGCGATCCGGCTGGTGATGGGGCTGGGCTCGATGCTCGCCGTCCTCGTCGCGAGCGCGGCGCTGTGGGCGCGGATCTCGCTCGGCCGGCTGCTCGCGGCCGGCGTCGCGCTGGCCGTCGCCCTCGGCCTGGTGCACGTCGTCTCGGCGCCGGCCGCGACGCTGCTCGCCCTCTCCGTCGCCGTCGACCGCGCGCCGCTCGTGACGCGCGCCCGGCTGGCCGAGGTGGGGCCCCGCCGCTACCCCGTCCGCTGGGGGCTGGGCGCGGCCGCCGCCCTCGCCGGGCTGGCCGTCCTCTCCGCCGTCTCCTTCTATCTCGCCCGCCCGCTCTTCGACGAGGGCACGCGCCTCGAGGAGGCGCTGACCTTCGAGGTCGCGGGCCTCGTGCAGCCCGAGGCCCCGGCC
>VYDC01000116.1:3222-5996 GCA_009843585.1 Chloroflexota bacterium
GCCCCGGCGGCCGTCGCTGCGACCGCCGCGCCGGCTGCGACCGTCTCGCCGGCCGCGACCGCCTCGCCGGCCGCGACGCCCGTGGCGACGGCGGGCGGGGCCGCCGCGACGCCCGCCGCCTCCGACGCCACCCCGCAGGCGCAGCAGGGCGAGCTCATCTCGCGCGGCGATCTCGAGGGGGCCGATGCCTTCCACACCGCGCACGGCGAGGTGCTCCTCGTCCGCTCCCCGGAGGGGGAGGTGGTGCTGCGCTTCCAGGACTACGAGGTGCGCAACGGCCCGGGCCTCTACGTCTATCTCACGCCGGATCCGGGGGGCGACGTGCATGCCGAGGGCGCCGTCGAGCTCGCGCCGGTGCGCGCGACCAGCGGCTTCGTCAACTACGACGTCCCCGCCGACCTCGATGTCGGCTCGTTCCGCGCCGCGGTGATCTACTGCAAGCCGTTCAGCGTGACCTTCGCCACGGCGGAGCTCCGCTAGCGGCGGCGCGTGGCCCGGGGCGCCCGGCGCCCCGGGCTCAGGCCGGCGGGAGGGTGAATCCGAGGACGGTGCCGCCCGCCGCGCTCGACGAGGCGGTCACCTCGCCGCCGTGCCGCTCGGCTATAGCGCGCACGATGGTGAGGCCGAGTCCCGAGCCGTCGGCGTCGGCCCGGCTCTGCTGGTCGCGCGCCCTCTCCGCCCGGTAGAAGCGCTCCCAGATGTGGGGCAGCGCCCCCTCCGCTATCGGGACGCCCTCGTTGCGGACCGTGACGCCAACGCCGCCGCCGGCGTCCTGAAGGCGCAGCTCGATCACCGAGTCGGGCGTCGCGTGCTGGATCGCGTTGCGCAGCAGGTTGCCGATGGCGCGCTCGATGAGCGTCCCGTCCAGGGGAAGGGCGGGGAGCCCGGGATCGGCGAGCAGCAGCAGCCGGACCCCGGCGCGCTCGGCGAGCGGCGTCATCCCGTCCGCGACGTCTGAGGCGATCTCCTCGAGCTCGAGGCGCGACAGCTCGCGGGCCGCGCCCGCCTCGATGCGCGCGAGCTCGAAGAGGTCGTCGATGAGGCGCGCGAGGCGGTCCACCTCGCGGCGCACGAGAGCGTGGTAGCGGGCCACCTCCGAGGGCTCGCTCACCACGCCGTCGTCGAGCGCGTCGACGGCGACGCGGATCGCCGCGAGCGGCGTGCGCAGGTCGTGCGAGAGCGCCGTGGTGAGCTCCGTGCGCTCGCGCTCGACCTCGGCTCGCCGCCTCTCGGCCCGCCCGAGCGCCAGCCGGAGGTCGTCGACCGCCCCGGCGAGCTCGCTCACCTCGTCCTCGGCGCCCCGGGCGTCGCCGGAGCCCGAGTCGGGCTCTTCGGCGGAGGCGCCCGAGGCGAGCGCGCGGACCTCGCCCGCGAGCGCCCGGACGCGCCGCGTCGTGTCGAGCGCCCCGAGCGCCGAGACGACCGCGGCCACGCTGCCGGCCGCGAGGCTCACGGCGAGCAGGAGCCTGAGGTCGTGCGCGGTGTTGACGAACATGAAGGAGGCGACGACCAGGACGTTGGCGAGCGCCGCGACCGCTCCCATGGAGCCGGCGATGAAGGCCCGGGCGACGAGGGGGACGCCGGCGCGGCTGATCCATCGCAGCACGAGCAGGCCGACCGCGGTGCTGACGGCCCCCGCGACGCCGAGCAGCACCACGAGGTCGGCGATCTCGCGACCCGACATCGGGAGCAGCGCGCGCGAGGCGACCACACCCACGACGACCGCGGCGACGAGCCCCGCCGGGAGAAGCCGCTCGAGCCAGACGGGGGGGATCCTGACCGCCCGCGGGCCGGCGCGCGCCTGCCGGATGCTACGGCTCAAACTTGTACCCCACGCCCCACACGGTCTTGAGATAGCGCGGCCGCGACGGATCGGACTCGATCTTGGAGCGCAGCCGCCGCATGTGGACCGTGACCGTGTTCTCCTCGGGGGCGGTGGCGGGGTCCCAGACCAGCGCGATCAGCTGCTCCCGGGTGAAGACCTGGCGCGGGTGGGAGGCGAGCACCAGGAGCAGGTCGAACTCGCGCGCGGTGAGCCTGAGCTCTTCGTCGCGCGAGGTGACGGTGCGCGCGCCGCGGTCGATCCGGAGATCGCCGTGGCGCAGCACCGAGCTCCCCTCCGCTGAGCGCCCGGTGCGGCGCAGGATCGCCTCGACGCGCGCGGCCAGCTCGCGCGGGCTGAACGGCTTCGTCACGTAGTCGTCGGCGCCGAAGTCAAAGCCGGTCAGGCGGTCGGCCTCCCCGGTGCGCGCCGTCAGCATGATGATCGGAACGCTGCTCTCGGAGCGGATGCGCCGGCAGACGTCGACGCCGTCGAGCTCCGGAAGCATGAGGTCGAGCACGATCAGGTCCGGCCGGAAGCTGTCGAAGGCGCGGAGCGCGGCCACCCCGTCCGCCGCGACCTCGACGTCGTGCCCGTCGCGCTTGAGGTAGCGGACGACGACGTCGGCCACGGTCGGCTCGTCCTCGACGACGAGCACCCGGGTCTTCGGCATCTCGCCCCCCGCGCCGTCCGCGTGGCCCTCCGAGCATAACGACCCCCGCGCGTCGGCGGCGCGGGAGCCGCGGAGGGAGCGAACCGCGTCCCCGCGGCGTGGAGTCGGGGGCCGCGCGCCGTCCGCGGCCGGGCCGGGGCCGCACGCGCGGCCCGCCGCGTCTGATAGCCTCGCGATGTCACGCGGGCATGCGGGAGGGGGCGAGCATGGCGCTCTACGGGGTCGATCTGGACAACATGGAGGCGGCGCTGGTAGAGCGGCGGGGGCCGGTGGCCCTGG
>VYDC01000065.1 GCA_009843585.1 Chloroflexota bacterium
CGCGCTGATGGGGATGCGCGCCGCGACCTTCTGGGGCGGCCGCGCGGGCAACGAGGAGTTCATCCGCCGCGTCAAGGAGCAGATCGGGGAGATCCCGCTCACCACCGGTGCGACGGCCTGCGTCGACGCGCTGAACACGCTCGGCAGCAGGCGGCTCGGCGTCCTCACCCCCTACCAGCCCATCGGCGACGAGAACGTGCACGCCTTCTTCACCGACATGGGCTTCGAGGTCCGCAAGATCGTCGGCCTGAAGTGCGCCACCGCGACCTCGATCGCGCACACGCCCCGCTCCGACGTCTTCGCCGCCGTGCGCGAGCTCGACGCGGCCGGCGTGGACGCGATCGTGCAGGTCGGGACGAACCTCTCCGCCGTCGACATCTTCCCGACGCTCGAGCGCCAGCTCGGCAAGCCCGTGATCCCCATCAACGTCGCGAACGCCTGGCACACGCTGCGGACGCTCGGCATCCAGGACCAGATGTCCGGGATGGGCCTGCTCTTCGAGGAGCACTAGAGAACGCTCCAGCCCGGCGGGCCGGGGGGTCGATCCCCGCCGGGCGTGCCGGCACCCGCCGCGGGCGCGGCGCCCTCTACTCCGGAAGCCGCCGGCGGAAGCCGTCGGCGAGGCGCGCCAGCAGCCCGGCGCGGTGCGCGAGCAGCGAGGGCTCGCCGACGACCTCGAAGCGATCGCTCGCCTCGTCCCAGCGGTGCAGGAGGCTCGCGGCGACGGCCCCGTCTCCGGCGCCGGTCACCTCGTAGAGCCCGGCGACGACGCGTCGCGTCGGCTCGCGCCAGTCGGGTCCCAGGCTGCGGATGTGCACCGCGTAGTCGACGAGCGCCGCGTGCCCGGCCGGCACCTCGTTCTGCCCGATGACGATCGAGAAGGCCTCCTCGAGCCCGTCGGCGTGGAGCGCCGTGGCGAGCGAGAAGCCGCCGCCTCGCAGGGCCTCGAAGACGCGCCGCACCGGTTCGCCCCAGAGGTAGTGGGCCATGGGCGCCTGCGCTATCTCGTGCATCACCAGGTAGCCGCCGTCCGGCGGGTCCGGGATGCCGAGGTCCGGCTTCTCGGTCGAGAGCTCGTGGATCGGCGTGCCCTCCGGCGCATGGTCGAGCGCCGCGAGCATCGTCGTCGTCTTTCCCGCAAGGCGCGGGCGCGCGAAGACGAGCAGCGCGAGCCGCTCGCTCGCGGCCGCAGCCAGCGTCGCCGCCATCTCCGGCGACATGGTGCGGTTCGAGACAAGGTCCCGCAGGTCCGGTTGCGCCATGTGCCCCGCTCGCAACTCCCCCCGAAGCCCGGAGGCGCCGCAGCCGGCCTCGCGATCACCCCGGCTGCCGCGGGGTCCACGTTAAGCGGGGCCCCGCGCGCCATGCACGCGGGGCCCCCAACGGCGGTCCGGGCCGCCGTGTTGCGCCGGTCCCGCTAGGAGTCGATGGGCGAATCCTGGCGGTTGCCGTACTCGACCCACGACCCGTCGTAGACGCGCACGTCGTCGTAGCCGAGGAGATCCTTCAGCACGAACCACGTGTGCGTCGCGCGCACTGCCGTCTGGCAGAGCGTGTAGACGGTGTTGCCCGCGACGACGCCCTCGCCCTCGTAGAGCTTCCTGAGCTCGTCGGCGGGCAGGAAGCGACCGTCGTCGGCGAGAGCCCGGCTCCACTCGACGTTCACCGACTCGGGGATGTGCCCGCCGCGGTCGGCCCGCACGTCGCGCCCGGCGTACTCCTCGGGCGATCGCGCGTCGCAGACCAGCACGCTCGGGTCCTCGATGGAGGCGATGATCTCATCCCACCCCGCGATGATGTCCTCGTTCGGATCCGAGCTGAAGGCGTACTCCGCCGCGGCGCGGCTCGACGCCGCCGTGCTCACCCGGCGGCCCTCCGACTCCCAGAGCGGGAAGTCGCCGTCGAGCAGCCGGGTGTCCTCGTGCCCGTACACGGCGAGCACCCAGAGGCCGCGCGAGCCCCAGATCGATCCGCGCGCGTCGTAGAAGAC
This sequence comes from Chloroflexota bacterium, assembly GCA_009843585.1. Classification (GTDB taxonomy): domain Bacteria; phylum Chloroflexota; class Dehalococcoidia; order UBA2979; family UBA2979; genus VYDC01. Next base: position 1,991 of record VYDC01000065.1, read on the forward strand.
GATCGTCGTGTCGGCGGTCGCCCCGATCGCGCCGAGCTCGGTCGCCACGTCGGCGGCCGGCGGGATGAGCCCGGGCACGCCGTCGATCTCGACCTGGAACGCGCTGCGCGGTATCTGCACCGCCCCCGGGATGTGCCCGGCGGCGTAGTCGTCGGCGCTGCGCAGGTCGATGAGCAGCACCGAGTCGTTGTCGAGGTTGTCCTCGATCCACTGCGTGGTGACCAGCCTCGACGTGTCGTGGTAGCCGCGCTCGTCGAGGCCGGTGACGGCGAGCTCGTCATCGCCGCCGCAGGAGGCGACGAGCGCCGCTCCGGCGAGCGCGGCCAGCGCCACCAATCCGGCCGTGCGGCCCCAGAACCTCGATACTCGTCTCATCCGGCGGGTTCTCCCCATCTGATTCCTCGCTCTCTCCGGATTCTCTGTCCGGTTCTCGCCCGTTCCGTGCGGCCCTTCTTCCGACCGCGTTCACACAGTTGCGGCGCCGCCTCTAGCCGGAGCCATCCGGCGCGGCGCTGAAGATGCGGATCTCCCACTCCCCGGGGCGGCGCTCGCTGATCTCGCAGCCGTAGCCGCGCTTCATCGCCTCGGGCGGGATCGTCGAGAGCGCGGGCGGGTGATCGGTGAGCACCGTCAGCTCCGGCACGCCCGGCCGCACGTCGTCCAGCTCGCGGTTGGTGCGCAGCATCGGGTAGGGACATATCTCGCCCCGCACGTCCAGCACCGGCACCTCGCTACTCGCGGTCATCGGCTTCCCTCCCTCTCATCGGACTCCGTCCCTGCGGGCGTGAGGCGCAGCGCCCGCGTCCCGTTCGTCGGCGGCTCGACGCGGCACCTGAGCCCGCGCTGCGCCGCCGCCGGCAGCACGTAGGTGGCGACCACGTCCAGGTCGGTGAGGATGCGCGCCCCGGCGCCACCCGCGGCGCGCTCGACCGCCTGGTGCGCGGCGTGCATCTGCTCGGCGGCCGGCCGGCCCCGCAGGTCCAGGATCTCCACCTCCGGGCGACTGCGCACGCGAACCTCCGGTTGAAGGCGGTCACCGCGGCGGCGCCGACCGCCAGCGCGGCGGCGTAGATCCATCCGTTCAGGGCGAGCGAGGGGATGGCCGAGAAGAAGGCGCCCAGGGTGCAGCCGAGGCCGAGGCCGGCCCCGTAGCCCATCACCAGGCCGCCGGCGAGAGACTGCACGTAGCGCCGGGGCCCCCGCGGGACGCGCGGGCGGAACTCCCGCGCCAGCAGCGCCGCCGTGAAGGCCCCGGCGACGATGCCGACGTTGAGCATGAAGGCGTCGCTGAACCAGCTGCCCTCGACGAAGCGCGGGACGCAGCCGGGGATGTCGCTGATCCCCTGCAGCTCGCCCACTCCCGCGCCGAGCGTCGCGGAGAGGTCGGAGGTCCAGCGCGAGAGCTCGCCGACGACGCCGAGCGGGCGGTAGCGGATGAAGAGCACGATGTTCACCGCGGCGAGGGCGATGCCCCCGACGAGCGGCGTCCACTCGTCCCGGAAGACGCGCCGGGCGAGGCCGGAGAGCGTCGTCCCCGGCGGCTGCGCCGCGGGCGCTGCGCTCACGACCGGGATCGTGACGACGGTGCCCCGGAATCCGCGCCGCTCCCACCAGGAGACGGCGTAGAAGGCGAGCCCGAAGAGCGCGAGCGTCACCAGGATCGTGCCGGTGTAGGTGAGATCGGTGGGCAGCCACGAGATCCGGTCGGTGCTGATCTGGTTGTCCCACCACCAGTTCCAGGTGCGGTTGAGGGCGTAGAGCCCGAGCAGCACGCCGCCGATCGCGACCCAGGATCCGAGGTAGCCCTCGCCCATGCGGTAGAGCGAGCCGCTCACGCAGCCGCCGGAGAGCACCATGCCGAAGCCGAAGAGCAGCCCGCCGAGCACCGTCGCGATGCCGAGCGGCAGGATGTGCGCGTCGGCGGGGATCACGCCGCTCCCGGGGTTGGGGACCACCGTCGCCATGATCATCGCGAAGCCGATGGAGCCGACGGCGAGGCCTGCGATGATGCCGCGCATCATCCGCCCCTGGCGCATCAGGAAGAGGTCGCGGAAGCCGGCGACGAAGCAGAAGCGGCTGCGCTGGCTGATGGCGCCGAAGGCGACGCCCGCCACCCAGAAGACCGGCCACGCCGCGTCGACGCGGAGGGCGAGCAGGTAGACGGCGGCGAGGCCCGCGATGGCGAGCAGGCCCGTGACCGTGAAGCGGTCCAGGGCGGGGCGATGGGTCAGGATGGCACTCACGCGGGAAATGTTGGCATAGTCGACTAACTTACGCAACATTACCGCGGTTGCGTGAGCCCGGGCGAGCGACCACCCCGCCGCGCCGGCCCGGCGCTAGTGCTCGCGCAGGAGCGCGCCGAGGCCCTCGAATCGCCCCTCGTCCCCGGCGGCGCGCAGCGCCGCCCAGAAGGTGGCCTGGTTGCTGGTCACGACCGGCTTGCCGGTGCTGGACTCGATCTCCTCGATGAGCGGGAGCGTCGCGAAGTCGGTGCAGCTGATGAGGAGCGCCTCCGCCTCCGGCCGGTCCACCGCGAGCGCGTGCCGCCGCACGGCATCGAGGTCGACGCGCGCGATCTCGACGTACTCGTGGGGCCCGCCCGAGCCGATGCCGAGGCCGGCCATCGCCACGACCTCGATGCCGTTCGCGCTCAGGAACTCGCGCTCGTGCTGGTTCAGCGCGTCGTGGTAGGGCGTCGCGAGCGCGACGCGGCTCGCGCCGAGCGAGCGCAGCGCGTACACCAGCGAGGCCGCCGTCGTCACCGCCGGCACCCCCGTCCGCTCCCGGACGAAGTCGCCGAGCGCCGTCATCGGATCCGTCATCGAGCCGGCGGTGCAGCCGTAGGCGATGACGTCGACGGAGGCCTGCTGGAGATCGGAGGAGGCGCGCCCGACGTCGGCGTAGAGCGCGGCGAGCCCCGCCTCGCTCGCCGTGTCCGTGTGGAGCGGCATCCGCGTCGTGTGCACGCTCACGCCGTCGGGGGCCATGAGCTGCCACTCCGCCTCGTTCGCGGTGTTGGTCGGCGGCACGATCAGCCCGAGCCGGGCGCGCGTCCCGTAGACCATCCGGGGGCGTCCCTGCGGAAGGACGCCCGGCGCCGCCTCGACCATCTGCGGCCTCCCCTCAGCTCTCCCCGGCGCGGCTCGCCCAGCGCTCCTCGAACTCCCGCACCGCCGGGAAGCCCATCAGCTCGCTGAAGGCGTCGAAGTCGTGGAGCGGCTGCTCGAGAGCGGCGCTCGAGCCCTGCTCGGCGATGTGCGAGTAGACGGTGCGGAGCGCCGACGCCGCCGCGAGGAATCCCGTCGCGGGGAAGATGGCGATGGTGTAGCCCACCTCGCGGAGCTCGTCGGCCGGGAGCACCGGCGTGCGCCCCCCGTCCACCATGTTCGCCATCAGGGGGAGGTCGAGCGCGCGGCAGATGGTGCGCATCTCCTCCAGGGACCGTGGCCCCTCCACGAAGAGCACGTCGGCCCCGGCGCGCGCGAAGGCCTCGGCGCGCCGGAGCGCCTCGTCGAGGCCATAGTCGGAGCGCGCATCGGTGCGAGCGACGACGAGGAAGTCCGGCGAGTCCCGCGTCTCGACGGCGACGGCGACCTTCGCCACCGCCTCCTCGAGCTCCACCACCGGCCTGCTCCCCGGCGTGTGGCCGCACTTCTTGGGGAACTGCTGATCCTCGAGCTGGATCCCGGCCGCGCCGGCGCCCTCGTAGCCGCGCACCGTGTGCTGCACGTTGAGGAGTCCGCCGTAGCCGGTGTCGGCGTCGGCGATCAGCGGCGTCCTGGCGACGGAGCAGATCCGGGAGACGCGCTCCACCATCTCGGTGTAGGTGGCGAGCCCCGCGTCCGGCAGCCCCAGGTGCGAGGCGACGGCGCCGTAGCCGGTCATGTAGAGCGCCGAGAAGCCATAGCCGTCGGCGATGCGCGCCGAGATCAGGTCGAAGACGCCGGGCACCGCCGTGAACTCCCGCGCGCGCACGCGCGCCGCGAGCGCGGCCCGGCCCCCGCC
>VYDC01000052.1 GCA_009843585.1 Chloroflexota bacterium
GCGTCATGCAGCGCAGCACCGAGCGGATCCTGACCACCCACACCGGGAGCCTGCCGCGGCCGGAGGCGCTGCTCCCCCTGATCTTCGCGCGCGAGCGCGGCGAGGAGGGCGATCCTGCCGAGCGCGTCGACGCGACCCGACGCGCCGTGCACGACATCGTCCGCGCGCAGCTCGACGCGGGGATCGACGTCGTGAACGACGGCGAGCAGGGGAAGTCGAGCTACGCGACCTACGTCCAGAACCGGCTCGAGGGCTTCGACGGCGAGCCCGTCAAGCCCGCCCCCATCACGGATCCCGACTTCCCCGAGTTCTTCGCGCAGACGGCGTCGATGCGCCCGGGGGCGCCCAACCCGCTGCTGCGCCGCCCGTGCAACGGACCCATCCGCTACCGCAACGTCGAGGAGCTCCGCTCGGAGCTGGACGACTTCCGCGCGGCGCTTCAGGGCGTCTCGCCGGCCGACACCTTCCTCTCGGCGGCCTCGCCCGGGATCGCCGCGATCTTCATCCCCAACGAGTACTACCCGACCCACGGGCAGTACCTCGCCGCGCTCGCCGACGCGCTGAAGACCGAGTACGACGCGATCCACCAGGCGGGCTTCCTGCTGCAGATCGACGCCCCCGACCTCGCGCTCAGCCGCCCGCGCTACTTCGGCCACCTCGACGACGACGCGTTCCGGCGGACCATCCGCACGCACGTCGAGGTCATCAACCACGCGACCCGTGACATCCCGCCCGACCGCATGCGGATGCACCTCTGCTGGGGCAACTACGAGGGGCCGCACCATCGCGATGTGCCGCTCGTGCAGATCGTCGACATCGCCCTCGAGGCGCGGCCGGACGGGCTCTCGTTCGAGGCCGCCAACCCGCGCCACGAGCACGAGTGGAGGGTCTGGGAGGAGGTCCCCCTGCCGGAGGGGAAGGTGCTGATACCGGGCGTCCTCGACTCGACGACGAACTACATCGAGCACCCGGAGCTCGTCGCCGAGAGGCTGGGGCGCTTCGCGGGGGCCGTCGGGCGCGAGAACGTGATCGCGGGGACCGACTGCGGGTTCTCCACCGGCGCCGGATACCTCCAGGTTCACCCCTCGATCACCTGGGCGAAGTTCCGCGCGATGGCCGACGGAGCCGCCATCGCGAGCCGCGAGCTCTGGTAGCCGCGCCCGGGTAGCCGTCGCCCGGGCCCGCGACCCGCCGCCGCGCGGGCGGGGCGCCGCCGCGCCGCCGCCGCGGCACCGGGCGCCCGTCCGGAGGCCCGCGGTGGTGCTATCGTCGGCGGCGGAGGGCGAGCGTGACCGTCGTCGACACGCAGATCCACTTCCGGCCGGTCGATGAGCCCGGCAGGCCGACGGATCCGACGATGCACACCGGGCTGGGCGACGAGCCGTTCGGCCCCGAGCGCTTCCTGCCGATGATGGACGGCTGCGGCGTCGACCGCGCTGTGATCACGCCGCCGGGCTTCCTGCAGGCCAACAACGCCTACGCCCTCGAGTGCGTCGCCGAGCACCCCGGCCGCTTCGGCGTGATGGGGCTCGTGGATCCGACCGCCGGGGAGACGCCGGCGCGGCTGGCCGGCTGGCGCTCGCAGCCGGGCATGCTCGGCCTCCGGGGTTCCGTGACCGAGCTTGGACGCGCCCGCTGGTCCTCGGAGGAGGCCGCCGAGCGCTTCTGGGCGGCGTGCGCGGAGCAGCGGCTCCCCGTCGCCGTGATGGCGGCGGGCGCCCTGGACTACGTCGACGAGCTGGTAGCCCGCCATCCCTCGCTCCGCCTCTCGGTCGACCACCTGGGCCTGCCGCGCATCGATTCCCCCTGGTCCGAGGCGTGGTTCTCTGAGATCGAGGCGCTGGCGCGCCATCCCGACCTGGTCCTCAAGCTCTCGACGCTCCCCGCGCGCTCGCGCGAGCCCTACCCCTTCTCGGACACGCACCCCCTCGCCCGGCACGCCTACGAGACCTTCGGGCCGGAGCGCCTGATGTGGGGGACCGACCACACGCAGACGCTCGGCCGGGAGCGCGCGACCTACTGCGAGGAGGTGCGGCTGGTGAGCGAGGGGCTGGGCTTCCTGAACGGGAGCGAGCGCGAGGCGATCCTGGGCGGGAACGCCCTGCGCTACCTCGACTGGCCCGGGGACTGAGGATCCGGCCGCGGCGCGAAACGCCGCCGGCGGCGGGGCGAGGGAGGGGCGATGACGCGAGCACCCGACGGGCGGGCGCGCCGCGGCCTCGTGGAGACCAGCGCCGGCGCGGTCGAGTACTCGGAGCTCGGCTCGGGACCGGTGATCCTGGCGCTCCACCCGACCCCCGGCTCGTGCCTCTGGTACGCCGACGTCGCGCCGCTCCTCGCCGGCGAGCGGCACGTGCTCGCGATGACGACGATGGGCTACGGCCGCTCGGATCGACCGAGCCCGCCCTACACGACGGTCGGGGAGTACGCGGGCGCCACCGTCGCCTTCCTCGACGCGATGGGCGTGGAGCGCGCGGCCGTCGTCGGCTCGCACACCGGGTCGGTGCTCGCCGTGGAGCTGGCCGCGGGCTGGCCCGGGCGGGTGGAGGCGCTCGTGCTCGGCGAGCCCTTCAACTGGAACACGCCCGCCCGCAGGGAGGTGCTCACCGGGCAGCACCGCTACGTCCCGCCCGTCCCGGACGGATCGCACCTGCTCGAGCTGTGGCGGCGGCAGGGGCCCGGCCGGCCCGGCGTCGACCTGGGGGAGTTCGCCCGGCGCTTCGCCGACTTCCTTGTCGTCAACGCGCCCGAGCCGGCGTACGGGGAGCTGGGCTGGGAGGGCGCCGGCCCGTACGCGATCACCCGCTACGAGATGTGGGAGCGCGCCGCCGCCGTGGAGGCGCCGACGCTCGTGATCCACGGATCCCGCAGCGACCTGGGCCGCTCCCACGAGCGCTTCCTGGAGACGATCGCGCGCTCGCGGGGATTCCGGCCGCCGAGTCAGGGCCGCTTCTCCCCCCGGGAGGCGCCGGCGCTGTGGGCCGACGAGGTCTCGGGCTTCCTCCGGGATCCGGGCGTCTGAGAAGTCTGACAAGAGGGAGCGCGGCGGGAGGGTGCGATGCGGATACAGAGCGGCCAGCTCGTGAGCCTCGGCTACGGGAAGTACGTGCGCTCCGACGAGGTGATCGCCGTCGACCCGATCACGGAGGACCGCGGCCCCGGGCGCCGCACCCACGTCTGGGTGCGCGGCGTGCCGGAGCCTCTCGTCGGCTCCCGCTCGGACGGGGCCATCGTCGACGATCTGGTGACGCCGGCGGAGGAGGCGGCGCGGATGCGGCAGCTGCGCTCGGCGCTGAGCGCGGTCGCCACCGCGCTCGAGGGCGTCTCCCCCGTCCTGCAGCGCGTGATCCGCGAGGAGAGCCAGGTCGACATCGCCGAGCTCGTCGGGGAGTCGCGCCGCGCGCTCGGCTAGCGCGGGAGGGACCGGGGTGAGCGGCTTCGGGCTCCACCACTACGCCGTCTCGGTGCGCGACCTCGACGAGGCGGCCGCCACCTACGGGCGGCTGCTCGGCCTCGAGCCGGGGGAGCGCGGACGCGACGAGGCGGCATCCCTCTCCTGGCTCGCGCTCGGCTTCGCGGGCGAGCGGAGCCTCGTGCTCGCCAGCCCGGAGAGCGAGGCGAGCCCGCTTCACGCCGAGATGATGCTCCGGGCGCGCGAGCGCAACCCCCACGGGGAGGGGTTCCGCCGCTCCGCCTGGCACGCCGACGACCCCCCCGCGCTCGCGCGCCGCTTCACCGAGCGCACCGGACGGGCGGCGGGCGACCTCGAGGTGCAGGCCGGATCCGTCCGCCTCGACCCGGGCTGGACCCACGGGCTGCCGATGATCCTCGCGAGCCTCCCCGAGCCGGGGCCCCGCCCCGTGTGGCCCTCCCACATCGCCGTCGCCGTGTCCGATCTCGCCGCCGCGGAGGCGACCTTCGCCGGCGGCTTCGGCCTCACGCCGCGGCGGCGCTTCGAGGCCGACTACGGCGACTTCGCGGCCTCGGCCCTCTACCGGGGCGCGCGCGAGGTGTTGGCGCTGATGACCGGGCGCTCCGAGGGGAGCGCCGTCTCGCGCCGCATGCGCGGGATGACCGCTCCCGACAACCCCCGCGGCGAGGGCTTCTACCTGGCGAGCTGGGCCGCGCGCGACCCGTCGGCCCTCTCAGAGCGCGTCGAGCGCGCCGGCGGCCTGGTGGCGCGGCAGCAGCACAGCTTCTTCATCCACCCGCGCTCGACGCACGGCGTGCACATGCGGATCTACCCGGCCGAGGACTGAGCCCGGGCGGAGACCCCCTACTCGGCCGGGGTCTCGCCGATGTCGTAGTCGATGGACGTGATGCCGTCGAGGTTGCCGGTCAGGTTGTCGGCCACCATGCGGTCGTGCGCCTCGCTCTCCTCGTACTGGCGCCATGCCGCGACGGTGGCGAAGTCCATGGTCAGGATCCAGTTGTAGCGCTTGAAGCGCGAGGCGGAGATGTTGGGATCGACCGAGACGTGGAGCAGCCCCGCGTTCTCCTCCTGCATCGCCCTGTAGCCGTCCTGAACGGCCTGGAGCGTCTCCTCGCTCGTCTCCTCCTTGAACTTGAAGGCCATCATGTGGCGTCGCATCGCCCACCCCTCCCGCTCTCGGCCGGCCGCGCCGGCACCTCTGTTGGTGGCGCCGCACACCTTAGGGGAGAGCCCGACCGCCTCGCAAAGCGGCGCGCCGGAGGCCTGAGCGAGTTGCTGCCGCCGCGGGCCGGGGGACGCCGGGGCCTCAGGCGGATGCGAGACGGCTCGGGGCGCGCCGCCTACCGGGGCAGCGCGAGCACGCGCCCGGCCGTGGTGTTGAGCGCGTTCTCGACGGTGCCGCCGTTGTGCGCGCCGGCGATGTGCGCCATGTAGCGGCGCTGCCAGCGCGCCCGCATCGGCGCGTGCTCGGGGGACTCCTGGCCCACCTGGCCGGCGAGGCCGAGCATCTCGCCCCCGAAGCGCACGTGCTCCTGCGCGTAATGCTTCCACCACACCTCCTTGACGGAGGTCTCCTTGTCCGGAGCCAGGCCGCCGCGCTCCATGACGGAGGCGACCCGGTAGGCGAGCAGCCGCATCGTGCGCACGTAGATGGCGTAGTCGGCGATGCCGTCCTGCACCCAGGAATCGTCTATGAGCGGCCGTCCGTCCTCGCCCGCGCGCCCCGCGGCCACCCGGACGAGCCCGTCGAGATCGACCTGCTCCGACGCCCAGCCGCCGAGGCCGGAGCCGCCGATGCCGGCGGCGCGCGACTGGTTGAGGGAGGCGATGAGGTGGTAGAAGCCGCGGTTCTCCTCGCCGATGAGGGAGTCGGCGGGGACCCGCACGTCCTCGAAGAACACCTGGTTGACCCGGTAGCCGTCCATCGTCCACAGCGGCGTGACCTGGACGCCGCGCGTCCTCGGGTCGATCACCATCAGCGAGAGACCGCGGTGCTTGGGCGCCTCCTGGTCGGTGCGCACCATGAGGCACAGCCACTCCGAGTCCTGGATGTGCTCCGTGTACATCTTGGAGCCGTTGATCACCCACTCGTCGCCGTCGCGGTCGGCCCGGGTCTCCACGGAGCCCAGGTCGGTGCCGGCGTTGGGCTCGGTCAGCCCGAAGGCCCAGGTCACCTCGCCGCGGGTGATCGGCGGGAGGTGCCTGCGCCGCTGCGCCTCCGTGCCCCAGTGCACGATGCCGGGCCCGACGAAGTTGGCCGCGACCTGGTGCGATGCCATCGGCGCATGCGCCGCGGCCATCTCCTCGTCGAAGGCGACGCGATGCCAGATGGAGGCGCCCCGGCCGCCGTCCTCGACGGGCCAGGTCATCGTGAGCCAGCCCTGCTCGCCGATCTCGCGCGTGATGCGCTTGTTGAAGCCGTGGTAGTAGTCGGTGCAGTGCCGGAACTCGTCCTCGACCTCGGGGGTCAGGCGCTCAGCAAGGAAGCCCCGCACCTCCTGGCGGAACGCCTCCACGTCCTCGGTGAACGAGAAGTCCACGGTCGGCGCTC
>VYDC01000179.1 GCA_009843585.1 Chloroflexota bacterium
GCGCGCCCTCCGTCTGGATCTCGATGCGCCGACCGGTGAGCTTCGCGGCGAGGCGTGCGTTCTGCCCCTCCTTGCCGATGGCGAGGGTCATCTGCTTGTCCGGCACGGCGACGTGGGCCGTGTTCGCCTCTGCATCCAGCCTGATGGAGACGACCTCGGCGGGTCGCAGCGCGCTGCTCACGAAGACCGCGTCGTTCGGATCCCATCGGATCAGGTCGATCCGTTCGCCGTTCAGCTCGTTCACGATGTTCTGGATGCGCGAGCCGCGGATGCCGATCGCCGCTCCGATCGGATCGATGCCGTGCTGGCGCGAGATCACGGCGACCTTCGAGCGGTAGCCGGGATCGCGCGCGATGCCCACCACCTCCACCGTGCCGCGGGCGATCTCGGGCACCTCGAGCTCGAGCAGCCGGCGGATGAGCTCCGGGTGCGAGCGGGAGATCACCACCTGCGGGCCCTTCGAGGCGCGGTAGACTTCCTTCACGTAGACGCGCAGCCGCTGGCCGACGCGGTAGTGCTCCGGACGGACCTGCTCGGAGACCGGCAGCACCGCCTCCGTGCGCCCGAGGTCGATGATGACGTGCCGGCCCTGCTCGACGCGCAGGACCGTCCCGGAGACGAGCTCGCCCTCCTTGCCGGTGAACTCGCTGTAGACCGCCTCGCGCTCCGCCTCGCGCAGCCGCTGCAGCACGACCTGCTTCGCCGTCTGGGCGGCGATCCGGCCGGTGCTCGGGCTCTGGGGAATGGGCTGGAGCACCTCGTCCCCCGGCGCGAGGCCGGGGTGGCCCATCGCGGCGGCCCGCTCCGGCGAGAGCTGCAACTCGTCGTCCTCGATCTCGTCGTCGGCGACCACCTCGTAGCGCCGCCACGCGTCGATCTCCCCCGAGTCCCGGTCGATCTTCACGACGACATCGGCGTAGAGGAGGTCGTCGCCCTTGAACGCCGACGCCATCGCCGACTCGACCGCGTCGAAGACCGTGTCGGTATCGAGGCTCTTCTCCGCCGAGAGCTGGGTGATGGCGACGACGAACTCGTTCTTCATGATCTCTCCGGCGCCGCTCGGCGGACCGCGAACGCGTGGTGGCTGCGTGCCGGGCGAAAAAAAGACGTGGGCGCCGGCCCACGTCATCCTCGAGAGGCGACGCCGGGCGCGATCGTAGCACGCGCCCACGCCCCCCTCAAGGCGCGGGCAGGGCGGATCAGCGCAGCGGTGAGAAGTCCGTCGGCTCGAGCAGGCGGTTCTCGCTATGGCTGACGATGGGACCGTCGCGCTCGGATTCCTCGTACGCCTCGCGCCACTCTGGGTCGGCGCTGAATGCGGCCCAGGCTCGCTCGCGCTGCGCAACGTCGTCGAAGGCGAGCAGGTAGACGAGTTCCCCGTAGCGACCGCCCGCGTAGTTCGTCCAGTACCCCACGTTGCGCATCCCGTGCTTCTCGAAGAGGCGGGTGGTGTGGTCGCGGAAGCGGGCGAGCATCGCCTCTCTGCGTCCCGGGAGCGCGGTGTAGACGCGGAGCTCGTAGATCACGATGCCGCGGCGTCGCCCTCGTCGCCGCCCCCGTCTCCCGGGTCGAGGTCCCGGTGCATCAGCAGCAGGTCGTAGGTCTCCCCGTTGGTATCGCTCACCTGGTCGTGCAGCACGGCGACCGGGACGAACGCGAGCGCCCGAAAGGTCCGCATCGCGGCTATCTGGTCCAGCGTCATCTGCGTCGTGGCGCGGCGGACGCCGAGTCCTCGCGCCAGCGTCAGCCCCTCCGACGCGAGGCGGTGGCCGAGACCGTGGCCGCGCCACGACGTGCCGACGACGACGTGAAGGTCGGCGATGTGTCGCATCCAGATCGCCTCGTGCCGGGCCACCGCCCCGAAGCCGATGATCTCGCCTGCGCGGGTGGCGAGGATCACCGCGGCCAGGCCGAGCAGGACGTCGTCAACCCAGCCGTTCACGCCCTCGACCGTCGTGATGTCCGTTTGCAGGAACATCAGGTCGTGCTTGGGGACCGATCGCGCGAACGCCAGCACCGCGTCGGCGTCCCCGGGCTCCATGTAGCGGAGCTCGACGTCGCCGCCGTCCACGGAGATCCTCGGGAGGCCGCCCGGCGCGCCACCGGTCACCTGGACACCTCGCTCCCCGGGCTGCCGCGGCGACCGCTCCCGGTGCGGCCGCGCCGGCGCTCGCCCGCCGCCGGTCACCATACCGCACCCGAGCCCGACGCCCGCTCCCCTAGAAGCGCGGGTACTGGTCGATGGAGACGTGCCGCTCCGCGAAGAGCCAGCGCCCCTCGACGCGCTGCAGCCGGTCGCGGTAGATCCCGGTTCTGTCGACGCGCGGTCCCCCTTCCTCCAGTGCCAGTAGAAGGATGTAGCAGGTGTGGGTGGCCTCGTCGCCGTCTCCCTCGATGACGTGGTTCGACGTCCAGTGCCTCAGGGGCGCACGCTGCGCCCATCGCTCCCAGGTCCGCTCGAAGTGGCTCATCAGCTCGGCGCGCCCGCGCGACGCCGTGCCCGTGTCGCCCACGAATAGCCCGTCCTCGGTGAACGTCGCGGCGACGGCCGCGGCGTCGCGCGTCACATCGAGCGCCCAGCTGTAGAGGGCGGTCAGCCGCACGATCTCGAGCCGGTCGGCGTCGCTCAGAGCCATCGCAGCCCCTCGGTCCGCCGCTGAGTCTAGGGCGTGCGTCCGGCGCCGTGGCGACCGCGCGCCGCGCTCCTGCTCCCGTCGCGCCTCGGGCAGGCGCTAGGATCGATCGCGGAGGGGTGCCCGAGTGGTTTAAGGGAGCGGCCTTGAAATCCGTCGTGCGTGTCCACGCACCGTGGGTTCGAATCCCACCCCCTCCGCCACCGCGCCGCCCGGGGGGCCGGCCGCGACGGGAGCGCGTGCGATGGAGCGCCTAGGCCGCCTCGTCCCCGCCGCGCTCGCTGCGATCGTCCTCCTCGCTGCGTGCGATGACGGTCGTCCGGCGCCGCCGCCCGAGCTCCCCGAGCTTGCGGCCCGCCTGGATGAGGTGGCGCTCGCAGCAGCGATACCCGAGCCAACTGCCGCACCGGGCCCGAGCGAAGACCGGGACCGCACTCCCCCCTCGCTGGTGGGAGCTCTCGTGACGATCGGGGCGACCGGCGGCGACGGCGTCAGCCTCCGCTCCGCCTGCCACGCCGACGCGCGCATCGCCGGCGGCTGGGCCGACGGCACCGAGCTCGAAGTGGTCGAGGTCGGCGCCGGCGAGTGCGAGGGGTGGACGCTCGTGGAGGCGCGCGGCGTGAGCTCCTGGGTGAGCAACCAGTACCTGCCCGGCCTCGGCGCGGCTGCCGAGGTGCGGGCCGAGGCGGAGGAACAGGAGGAGGAGGGAGCGGGTGCCGAGGCCGAGGACGTGGCGGCCGTCCGTGCGTGGGTGGGCGCGCTGGACGAGGCGTCCGGCCGGATCGCCCTCATCGCTCGGTCCGCTACCGGCAGCAGCCTCCCGCAGCAGGCCGACTTCCTCCGTGTGATCGCCCGCGACGCGGGCCAGCTGACGGCGGCCGCGGCGGCGGCGCCCGTGCGGACGTTCAGTGCCGCGTGCGGCGGAGCCGCGGTCGTGCTCGCTGGCGCGGCCGAGACGCTGCGCGTCGTGGCCGAGCAGCTCGCCGCCCTCTTCGACGGATGGCCCGCGACGCCGTACCCGGTGGAGGTCGACCGGCTGGCGGACCAGTACGCCGCCCTCGCCGGCGAGGCGGCCCCGATGGCCGCGGAGTGCCTGGCGCCCGGCGCGTCGTGAGCCGGGCGCGCAGCCCGGGGGGAGGCACGGGCGTCGAGGGGGGTGGGCGTCGAAACCCCGCGCGCCGCCGGTCCGTTCGCGCTCCCGGCGCCCTCCGGTCGTGCGCCCCGGTGGGGCCCTACCCGAGGCTGTCGACGGCTGCCCGGAAGCTCGCGACCTGCCCCCGGTACTCCTCGATCCGTGCGGGCGTACGCCCGAACGAACGGCTCACCGCCTCGAGGCGCTCGAAGGTCGCCGCGACGTCCCGCCCGGCGACGAGTCCGACGAGGCGGGCGTCGCTGGAGCGCGCCACCTCCTCCATCGCCTCCGCGAGGTGCTCCATGAGGTGCATCGGCTCGAAGTCGATCTCCCGGGCGTCCGGTCCGGCCGGCTCTGCGGCGAGCACGTCGGGCGAGATCATCGCCTCGCGGTTGGCCTCGTAGAGGGTGATCACGCGATCCAGCTGACCCGCGAGCAGCGACGCGTAGGAGGTGCCGCGGGCGCCGCTCGTCCCGGCGGCGTCTGGGTGGATCGTCGCGAGCCGCGCCACGGTCGCGAGCAGGTGCATCGAGTGCCGCAGGTTGCGCATCTGCTCCTCGTAGCCGTTCCCTCCCGGCAGCCCCTGCTCCACGTACGGGACGACGGCCGCGTCGATCGTCTCGCGCGGGACGGGGTAGAGCGCCGAGACGGGGTCGCGCGCCCGCACGATCGAGGCCGCCATGACCGTGTGCAGCATCAGGTTGTAGCGTGTCTGCGGATCGAGGAGCACGGCCTCGATCACGGGCGCGATGCGCGGCGCCGCGGATGCCGGCACGACGGCGGGATCGTGGAGCCTGTTGGCCGCGAGCCGCCGGTCCGCCCAGTGCATCGACCGGTCGCCCAGGATGGATGAGTAGAGCTCCCACGGCGCGACGCCGTCCGTCGCCGCGCGTTCCTCGGCGCGACGGAACGCCTCCTCGAGCAGCGGGTCGAAGTCGCGCTGTGAGAGCTCGCCCGAGCGGACGCGCTGTCTCGGGGGTGCGACCTCCTCAGCGAGCCGCTCGCGGATCGCGTCCAGGGACGCCGCCCTCTCCGCCTCGGTCGCGGCCACGACGCTAGCGCCCGCCGTCGCCGAGGAAGGAGCGCACCTCTGCCAGCCACAGCTCCGGGGCCTGCTCGGGCTTGAAGTTCCCCGAGCTCGGCAGGCGCGCGCCCCGGGCGCCCGGAATGGTGGCGAGGAACTTCTCGTGCGAGCGCCCGAGCTGGCTCGTCGTGCCGTGTATCACCAGTGTCGGCGCCCGAATCCGGGCGGCGGACTCCCAGATGTCGAGGTGCGTCATCGCGTAGGGGCCGGCGCCCTCCCACCCCATCGGGCCGTAGACGTCGGCTCCCTCGGTGGAGTTCACGATCAGGTTGTTGAGGAAACGCTCGCTCGTGCGCCTGAGGTCGGCGCCCGGCCGGTCGCCTCCCACCTTCCTCCAGAGGTCGAGGAGGTGGCTGCCGTCCGCGCTCTCTTCGTAGTAGCGGTGCAAACGCTCGTGAACGGCCCGCCGCGGGGGGGTTCCCCAGTTGAAGACCTCCTCCAGGATCACCCTGTCCACGCGCTCCGGAAACTCGGCGGCGAGCGCCAGCGCGATCTGCGAACCGGTGCTGTTGCCGTAGACACTCGCCCGCTCGAGCCCGAGGCCGTCGAGCAGCCAGGTCACGGCCCGGGCGAACTCCGTCAGGGTGGTGTAGGGCGCGGGGGGACGGTCCGACTGTCCGTACCCCATCGTGCTCATCGCGATCGCGCGGACGTCGCCGGCGAGGAGCGGCGCGATGTCGCGGTACGCCATGCAGGAGTTCGGCGTGGAGTGGAGCATGACGAGCGGATCGCCGCTCCCGACCTCGAAGTACTCGATGTTCCCGTGGGGGCTGAGCACGAAGCCCCGCTTCAGTTGTGACGTCGCTGCTCCCTGCATCGCACGCTCCCCTCCGGTGCCGGCGCAGCTGCATCCGGCCCTCTCGCGGATACTACGATCTCCCGGCGCGCCGTACGGCGGTCGGCGCCTCACGAGAGCGGCCGCCGCGGCGGCCCGGCGCGTCCCGGGCGGCGGCGCGGTG
>VYDC01000125.1 GCA_009843585.1 Chloroflexota bacterium
GCCCGGGGGAGGACCCGGCAGGGTCCGCGACAAGGAGCGTGCTGATGCACTTCGTGGTCTGCGCGAAGCAGATTCCGGACCCGGAGACGCCGCCCTCGGCGTTCCGTATCGACGAGTCGACGAACTCGGTTGTGCCGGCGCCCGGCATCGCGCCGGTGCTGTCCCAGTTCGATGCGATCGCCGCCGAGGCGGCGCTGCGCATCAAGGAGGCGGCGGAGGAGGTGAAGATCACCGTCGTCTCGATGGGGCAGGAGAGCGCCCAGGCGGCGATCAAGCAGGTGCTGGCGATGGGCGCCGACGAGGGGCTGCTGCTGGACGATGCGGCCTTCCTCGGCGGCGACTCGTACACGACGGCGCGCGTGCTCTCGACGGCCGTGGAGAAGCTCGGCGACGTCGCCGCCGTCTTCTGCGGCCGGCCGGCCGGCGTCTGGGACATGGGGCGGGTCGGGCTCGGCATCGCGGCGCTGCTCGGCTGGCCCGCCGCCATCATCGCCAAGGACGTGCAGGTGACGGACGGCCGCCTCTCGGCGACGCGCGTGATGGCGGACGGCTTCGAGACGGTCGAGATGTCGCTCCCCGCCGTCGTCACCGTCTCCAACGAGCTCGGCGATCCCCGATACCCGAAGCTGCAGCAGATCATGCGGGCGGCGCGCAAGACGGTCACGAGCTGGGGCGCGGCCGATCTCGATCTCGACCCGGCGACGGTCGGTGAGTCGGGGTCGCGGCTGAAGCTCGAGCGCCTCTTCATCCCCGAGGCCGGGGGCGAGGTGGAGCTCATCGACGGCGAGAGCGCCCAGGAGCAGGCGGCGGGGCTCGTCGCCAAGCTGCGCGAGGCGAAGATCCTCTAGGGCGGGCCCGTCCCGACGGGGCCAGAAAGGACGACGTGATGGCACGCAACGTGCTGGTGGTGGGAGAGCTCGAGGGCGCGGAGATCAACTCGACGACCGCCGAGCTGCTGGGGGCGGCGAGCCGCCTCGCCGACGGAGGCGCCGTCTCCGTGACGCTGCTCGGCTCCGGGGCCGCTGAGGCCGCCGCGGGCGGCTTTCGGGCGGGGGCCGGGCGCGCCTTCGTCTCCGCGGACGGCGCCTACGACGAGTTTCGGGCCGATCAGTGGACGGCGGCCGTCCGCGCGGCCGTGGAGCAGGCCTCCGCCGACGTCGTGTTGATGGCGCAGTCCAGCGTCGGCCGCGATCTCGGGCCCCGCCTCGCCTTCGGGCTCGACACCGCGGTCGGGATGGACTGCATCGCCGTCGAGGATGACGGCGGGACGCTCAAGGTGACGCGCCCGTGCTACGGCGGCAACGCGAACGCGACGTACAGCTTCGCCACGTCGCCGGCGATCGCCACCGTCCGCGCGAAGTCGCAGGATCCGCTGCCGCCCCAGGAGGGCGCCTCCGGCGAGACGGTCGAGCTCCCCGGGTCCGCAGGGAGCCGGACCGAGATCACGGGCCGCGAGATGGCGGTGGCCGAGGGCCTGCAGCTGCAGGACGCGTCGATCGTCGTCTCCGGCGGCCGCGGGCTCGGCGGGCCGGAGGGCTTCGGGGTCGTCGAGGAGCTGGCGGCGACCATCGGAGTCAGCCGGGCGGCCGTCGGCGCCTCGCGCGCCGCCTGCGACCTGGGCTGGTACCCGGTGTCGCAGCAGGTGGGGCTCACCGGCAAGGTCGTGACGCCGGATCTCTACATCGCGATCGCGATCTCCGGCGCGAGCCAGCACATGGCCGGCTGCAGCGGGTCCAAGACCATCGTCGCCGTGAACCGCGACCCGGAGGCGAACATCTTCAAGGCGTCGCGCTGGGGCATCGTGGGCGACTACAAGGATGTCGTTCCGGCGCTGATCGAGGCGCTCAAGGAGTAGGGCGGGGGCCGGAGCGGCACCCGCTCCGGCCCCCGCCGCCGGCCTCCCGTCGTCTGGCGGCGCCCCGTGCCGTCGTCTACAATCACATAACACTCTCATCCCCGGCCCCCGTCGACGGTTGCGGGCGTCCTCACCCGGGAGCGGTAGATGACGACGATCGGTCTCACCGGCGGCATCGCGTCCGGGAAGTCGGCGGTCGCCGAGCACCTGAAGTCGCTCGGTGCGGTCGTGATCGACGCCGACCGCCTCGGACACCGCGTCTACGAGCCCGGCTCGCCGGGATTCGAGAAGGTCGTGAACGCCTTCGGGCACGACGTGGTCGCGCCGGACGGGACGATCAACCGCCGCGTGCTGGGCGGCAAGGTCTTCGGGGATCCGGCGCAGATGGAGCGCCTCACCGACATCAGCTGGCCCGAGATCGAGCGCATGGCCGGGGAGGAGATCGCCGGCTACCGCGATCGCGATCCCGAGATGGTCGTCGTCCTCGAGGCGGCCGTCCTGATCGAGGCGGAGTGGACGGGCCTGGTCGACGAGGTGTGGGTCGTGACCACGACGATCGGGCGCGCCGTCGAGCGCCTGCGCAAGCGCAACGGCATGTCCGAGGAGGCGGCCCGGGCCCGGATCGACTCCCAGATCTCCACCCGGGAGCGGCTGGAGCACGCCGACGTGCGCATCAGGAACACGGACACGCCCGAGCAGCTCGAGTCCCGCGTCCTCTACCACTGGCGGCGGCTCCAGGGGCGCAGGGCGAAGCGGCGCGCCGCCGCGGCCGGGCAGGCGGCTCCCTAGCGCCACCCTCCGGCGGGGCGTAGCCTTCCTTCGCGGCGCGGCGCAGGGTTGCCCGGCCGCGCATGGCGGGGGGCGATGGGGGTGGGTCCGGCGTGACGATCACACACGAGGAGCTCTCGCAGACGGCGGCCGGTCGCGGCTTCCGTCGGCGCGCCGTCGAGGAGTTCCGGCTCACCGCCGAGCCCTACTACCTCCCCATAGGCGACGAGGTGGCGCTCTTCGAGCACGCCTACCGGGAGAAGATCCCGGTGCTGCTGAAGGGCCCGACGGGCTCGGGCAAGACCCGTTTCGTCGAGTACATGTCGTGGCGGCTGCACGAGCGCACGCCCGAGGGCACCGCGGAGGAGGGCGTTCCCCTTATCACCGTCGCCTGCCACGAGGACCTCACCGCCTCCGATCTGGTCGGGCGCTACCTCATCGAGGGGAGCGAGACGCGCTGGATCGACGGGCCGATCACGCGCGCCGTGCGCGTGGGCGCGATCTGCTACCTCGACGAGATCGTGGAGGCGCGCAAGGACACGACCGTCCTCATTCACCCGCTCACCGACTACCGGAGGCTGCTCCCCGTCGAGAAGCGGGGGGAGCTGCTCGAGGCCGCCGACGGCTTACTGCTGGTGCGCTCCTACAACCCCGGCTACCAGTCGGCGCTGAAGGACCTGAAGCACTCGACCCGGCAGCGCTTCATCGCGATCGAGTTCGGCTACCCGCCCCGCCACCAGGAGACGGAGATCGTCCGCGTGGAGTCGGGATGCTCCGACGCCATGGCCGCGGAGCTCGCGAAGCTCGGCGAGAAGGTGCGCAACCTCCGCGAGCACGGCCTGTCGGAGGGGGTCTCGACCCGGCTCCTCGTCTACGCGGGGAAGCTCATAGCCCGCGGGATCCCGCCGCGCTCGGCCTGCCAGACGGCGGTGGTGTGGGCCCTCACCGACGACGTCGAGATACAGCGGTCGATCGAGGAGGTCGTCTCGTCGATCTTCCCGGAGTAGCCGGCACGCGGGGGTGAGGGAGCGGGAGTGAGCGTCGCCGCCGAGATCGCCGCGCGATACGAGCCGGAGCTGGGCAAGTTCGGCCAGACGCTGCCGGAGGATCTGGCGGCC
This sequence comes from Chloroflexota bacterium, assembly GCA_009843585.1. Classification (GTDB taxonomy): domain Bacteria; phylum Chloroflexota; class Dehalococcoidia; order UBA2979; family UBA2979; genus VYDC01. Next base: position 3,742 of record VYDC01000125.1, read on the forward strand.
GCGGCGACCGCGCTCGAGGGTCGGCTCCCGGACGAGGACCTCGAACGCTGGGCGGAGGCCGGCGTCCGGCTCGCCCGCCGCTCGCTGCGCTCGTGGGAGGCCGCCTCCGAGTACTTCCGGGCCGGCCCCGCCGTCGCGGAGAGCCTCTCGCCGCGAGAGCTGATGGCCTGGGGAGAGGCCGCCGCCGGTCTCGCCGACCGCTCCTCGCTGGTCGCCTCCGCCTACCTGCGCGCCACCCCCGGGGCGCTGCGCTCGCTTCCCCCGGCCGACGTGGAGCCGTGGGCGCGTCTCGGCGATCGTCTCTGCCGGGGGAGCTGGAAGTCGATCGCGCTCGCGACCTCCTTCTATCAGGAGAGCCCGGAGCTGCTCGAATCGCTCACCCTGCACCAGCTCGCCCGGCTCGTCGACATCGTCGAGGCGCTCGCCGAGCGCTCCTACGAGCTCGCCGCGCGCTGCTTCGAGGCGGCCGCGCCGGTGCTGGCGCCGCTCTCGCCGGCCGATCGCGAGCCGTTCCTCGAGTTCGCGTGGGTGCTGACCCGGGCGTCGTGGGCCGACGCCCGCATCTACTTCGAGCGCGCGCCGGCCCTGCTCGGCCCGATCGATCCGCCGGAGCGCGCGCCGCTGCTCGAGCTCGCCGCTCAGGTCACGTCGAGCGTCGGCAGGGGCGGGTTCCCCCTCTTCGCGGCCGCCGCCGACGCGCTGCGCGGCATCGGTCGGGCGGAGCACCCGCGCTTGCTCGGATTCGCGCGCCGCCTCGCCCAGGCCTCTCCGGTGGCCGCGATGGAGTACCTCAAGTCGGCGCCGCTCGTGAGCGAGCGCCTCACCCCGGATCAGATGGCGCGCTGGAGCGACGCCGGACTCGAGATCCTGGTCGAGCAGCGCAACGTGGAGGGCGCGGAGGCCTTCTTCCGCCTCGAGTCGGCGCGTGCGGAGAGGCTCCTCGCCCAGCTCTCGGCGCGCGTCGAGCTGACCGCGGTGAGCCCGGTGCTCCGCCTCTACGCGAAGGCGCTCACCGGCGAGACGGTCGCGGTGCATCCGGTGCAGGAGCTGGAGGAGAAGGGCATCGGCTGGGTCGCCGGCCAGGCGACGACGGAGGGGACGGCGATCTACCTGCCGGAGTCGGTGTCGACCTTCCCCGACCAGCGCGACAACGTCCAGGTCTACAAGGTCTTCGCCACGCACCAGACGGGACGCATCGAGTTCGGATCGTTCGACTACCGCCACGGGGAGGCCGGGGCGCACACGCCGGCCCCCGAGCCGCCCCCAGTGCTGCCCCGCGAGCCGGCGTTGCCCGGGGGCGGCGCGCCGGAGCGCCCGGACGGGGAGCACGCACGTCCGCTCACGGAGATGCAGCGCCTCTACGACGGCTTCCCCGACCGCTCTCTGATCTCGGCTCTCTTCACCGTCGTCGAGGACACGCGGGTCGACGCCTGCACGGCGCGGGAGTACGGCGGGATCCGGCGGTGGCTGCGGCGCGTGCAGGAGCAGGCCGCCCGCGAGCGTCCCGACGCTCGCTCGATGCCCCTCCGCAGCGCCTACGTCGAGGCGCTGCTCCGCGCCTCGCTCGGGAGCCCCGGGCGGATCGAGTGGCCGTCACGGCACCGCCCCCTGCTCCGGCAGGGCCTTCAGGCGCTGCGCGTCGTGGAGCAGCCGGGCGCCACGGTGCAGGACTCGGCGGCCGTCTCAGCGGCGCTCTACCGGATCGCCGCCTCGCTGCCCAACGAGCGGCTCGGGGGCGACGAGCAGTGGGGCGCGCCCGATGAGGAGATGCTCGCGGTCGCCCCGGCGATGCCGGGCGGCGAGGGCGCCGACGGCGCCCCGCAGCCCTCGGCCGACGCCGAGGCCTTCGAGAGCCCGCCCCAGCCCGAGTTCCGTGGCGACTTCAAGCCGGAGCTGGTCCAGCTGCTCATGCGCCTCCGGGAGGGCGCGGGCGAGGCGGACGGCGACGGCCGCGGCACGCCGCTCACCGCCGAGCAGCTGCAGGAGCTGCTCGAGAACTCGACCGAGATCCTGATCTCGGAGATGGCCGAGGGCGATCTCGCCTCCACCGTG
>VYDC01000151.1:0-3728 GCA_009843585.1 Chloroflexota bacterium
GGGAAGAAGAGCGCGATCAGGAGCATCGAGGCGAGCCCCTCCACCGCCATGACGGCGGTGGCGATAGGCGCGCCGAAGAGGCCCGCCAGGATCCCGACGTTGAGCGCTCCGATGGGGTTGCCGCCGAGCGAGAGCGAGACGGCGCCCATCACGCGTCCGCGCATCTCGGGCGCCGATCCCGCGACGATCAGCGTGACCTGCATCGCCGTGTAGGCCGCCATGCCGAAGCCGGCGACGAAGAGGCACGCGACCGAGAGCGGGTAGACCGTCGAGGCCGAGAAGGCGAGCACCATGGCGAGGAAGAAGGCGCTCCCGAAGAGATACATGCGGGCGTAGATGCTCGTCGGCGCGAGGGTCGCGATGAGCATCGCGCCCAGGAGCGCGCCGACGCCCTCCGAGGACTGCAGGAAGCCGACGCCGAGCGGCTCCGCGCCCAGCGTCTCCTTGCCGATGACCGGCACCATGCTGGTGTAGGGGAAGCCGAAGAGGTTCATGGCGAGGGAGATGAGGATCGCGCCGACCAGGAGCGGCCGCACCCGGACGTAGTGGAGACCCGCGACCATGTCGGCGAGCGGGGAGGCCGGCGCCTCGAGGCGCGGCGGCGGGACGTACCTGAAGGAGGCGATCACGACCATCGCCAGCAGCAGCGCGACGGCCTGCGTCAGGAAGGCCGCGCCGGCGCCGATCGCCTGCAGCAGCGCCCCGCCGGTGAGCGGGCCCAGCATCCGGGCGACGGCGCTGGTGCCGATGTCGACGGCGAAGGCGCGACCCACGATCTCGCGCGGGACGACGTCGCCGATCATGGCGCGCCGCACCGGGAACTCGGTGGTCCAGAAGATGCCGGTGAGGAAGGTGCCGACGGCGAGGTGCCAGTACTCGACGCGCCCGGAGATGACGAGCGCCGCGAGCGCCGCGGAGATCACCGAGAGCGCGGCGAAGGTCACCACGAGCATGCTCTGGCGCGACATGCGATCGGAGAGCATCCCGAGCGGGAGCGCGAGCACGATGCGCGGCGCCATGCGGAAGAAGAAGAGCAGCCCGACGTGGAACGCCGACCCGGTGAGGTCGTAGACGAAGACGCCCAGGACGAGCAGGTCGAGCCAGCGCATCGCCGAGGCGAGCGCGCCCGCGAGCCAGACGCCGCGGAATCCGGGGTTCGCGAGGACGAGCCGGAGGGACGCCATGCCGTCGGCGCGCGCCGACCGGAGGCCGCCCGCGTCGGGGGGCGGGCGCTCCCCGCTCGGCGGCGCTCCTCCGGACATGGCCGCCGAGTCTAGCAGTCCCCGCGCGCGCTCCGGGGGCCGGTCGCCGCGGCCGCTGAGCCGGCCCGGGCGCCGCAGCCCCCGCGTCGCGGCCGGCTCAGCGCAGGACCCCCGGCGAGCGCGTCGGCTCGCGCCCGGCCGCGATGTCCTCCGCCCGGATCCGGGCGCGCTCGCGGAGGGGCTCCGGGTGCGTGAGCACGTAGAACTCGCCGCTCCGGATCGCTCCCACCACCTGCTCCGCCACCTCCTCCGGGAGCATGGCGTCCCGGACCTGCTCCGCCTCGGCCTCGCTCGCGGGCTCCCGGGTCAGGACGAATCCGGGGCAGAGCAGCGAGACGCCTATCCGGGCGCCGACGCGGCGCAGCTCGTGGTGGAGCGTCTCCGTCAGCCCGGTCACCGCGTGCTTGGAGGCGTTGTACGGGCTCTGCCACGGCTTCGTGCCGAGGACGACCCCCGAGGCGGTGTTGACGACGTGGCCCTCCTCGCCGCCCTCGATCATCAGGGGGACGAAGGCGTGGACGCCGTGGAGCACGCCCCAGAAGTTGAGATCCATCACCCAGCGCCAGCGATCGAGCCCGATCTCCCAGATGGCGCCCCGGGTGGCGCCGCCGCCGGCGTTGTTGCAGAGCAGGTGGACGCCGCCCCACTCGTCGAGCGTGCGCCGGGCGAGCGAGCGCACCTGCTCGGGGTCGGTCATGTCCGTCGGGACGGCCATCGCGGCGCCGCCCGCGTCCCGGATCGCCGACTCGGTCTCGAAGAGCCGCTCGCGGTCGATGTCGGCGAGCACCACCCTCATCCCCTCGCGGCAGAAGCGCTCGGCCATGGCGCGTCCTATGCCGCGCGCGGCGCCCGTCACGACCGCGACGCGTCCCTCGAGCTGCTGCATCGCTCCCCCTCTCGCGCCGCCTAGCCGAGCATGCCGGCGAGCGCCTCCTCGGTGCGGTCGAGGGAGCCGGCGGCATCGTCGCCGTAGGGGATCGCCGCCGCGAGGATCTCGGTCGCGCCGGCGTCGAGCAGGCGCTCAAGGCCCGCGCGGACCTCGGCCTCGGGGCCGATCACGGCGAGATCTGCCGGGCTCCCGAGCCCCTCGGCGTCTATCACCCGTGCGTAGGCGGGGAGCGCGGCGTACCGGGTGAAGTTGCCCGAGACCGCCTCGCGCGCGGCCGCAGCCTGACCTGCCCCCTCCGTCACCGCGACGCCGACGCCGGCGAGGATGCGCGGCGCCGGCCGCCCCGAGGCGCCCGCCGCGGCGGTGATCGCCGGCACGATCCGCTCCGCGAGCGTGCGGGGGCCCGCCAGCCAGGTCGCGGTGCCGTCGCTGAGCTCGCCCGCGATGGCGAGCATCCGCGGGGCGAGGGCCGAGGTCAGGAGCGGGATCCGCCGCGTCGGGCGCAGGCCGGGCGGGACGCGCACCACGTAGTGCTCGCCCTGGAAATCGACGGGGTCGCCGTCGAGGAGGCCCCGCAGCACCCGCAGGTACTCGGCCATGCGCGACGCCGGGCGCTCGTAGGAGATGCCGAGGCGCTCCATCCCGGTCGCGTGCGAGGGGCCGACGCCGAGCGCGAGGCGGCCGGAGGTCGCGAGCTGCACCGTCAGCGCCTGCTGGGCGAGTGCGACGGGGTGGCGCGTGAAGGCCTGCAGCACGGCCGTCCCGAGCTCGATGCGCTCGGTGTCGCGGGAGGCGAGCGCGAAGACGGCGAGAGGGTCGAGGCCGGCGCCGGCGAGCCAGTACCCGGGGAAGCCCGAGCGCTCCGCGCGGGCGATGCGCGCGACGCGCTCCTCGACGGTGGCGGCCGGCCCGGGGAAGGGTCCGACGAAAGGCGAGATGCGCAGCGTGGCCCCCCTCCCCGCCCCCCCCCCCCAACACCCCCCGCCCCACGAAAAATGACGGGGGTCGCCCCCCCGCCCCGCCCGCCCCGGGGAAGGGTCCCCCGACCGCCGACCTGCCCCGCGTGCCCCCCCTCCCCGCCGCCGCGCCTCTGGCGCGGCGCCCGGAGTATAAGTGCCGGGGTGCGCCGCCCGGCGCCCCGTGGCCTCCCCGCGCCTCCTTGCCGCGGCGCGGAGGCTGGGCGAGGGTTCCCCCCGCGAGCGGCGGCGGGAGGGAGGCAGCCCGGTGGCTGGCATCGACGGCGCGGGGCTCCTCGTCCGCTCGCTGCGCGCGCACGGCGTCGACTCGCTCTTCTCGGTGCCCGGGGATCCCCTGGGGCCCTTCCTCGACGAGGCGGTCCGGGCGGGGATCGAGAACTACACGATCCGCCACGAGCAGGCGATCGCGATGGCGGCGCAGGCCTACTCGTACGTGCGCCGCGACATCGGCGTCGGCGCGGTCACCTCGGGGCCGGCGATGACCAACGCGATCACCGGCCTCGCCACGGCGTGGGCGAACTGCTGGCCGATGCTCCTGCTCGGCGGCTCCTCGGAGCTCGGCAAGCGCGGCCTCGGCGACTTCCAGTAGCTGCCCCAGGT
>VYDC01000151.1:3738-5759 GCA_009843585.1 Chloroflexota bacterium
TTCCGGAGTCGGAGGTGGAGGAGCACCCCGTCTCCCCGGAGCCGCCGCGCCCCGCCGCCGACGCCGCCCTCGTCGAGCGGGCCGCCTCAGCGCTCGCCCGGGCCGAGCGTCCGCTGCTGATCCTCGGCAAGGGAGCGGCCTGGGCGGACGCCGCGTCCGAGGCGCGCGCCCTGGTGGATGAACTGGGGATACCGTTCGTCCCCTCGCCGATGGGGAAGGGCGTGGTGCCCGACGATCACCCCCTCTGCGTGGCCGGGGCGCGCTCCTTCGCGCTGCGCGGGGCCGATCTGGTGATACTCGCGGGGGCGCGCTTCAACTGGACGTTTCACTTCGGCCGCCCGCCCCGCTTCGCCGAGGACGCGCGCGTCGTGCAGATCGACATCGACCCCTCCGAGATCGGCCTCGCGCGGCCCGTCGAGGCGGGGCTCGTCGGCGACGCGCGCACCGTGCTCGCGCAGCTTCGCGAGGCGGCAGCCGGCCGCGTTGGGCGCCGCGATGAGTGGATCGCGGCGCTGGGGCGCGAGCGGGCCTCAAACGCCGCGCAGATCGCGCAGCTCGCCGACGCCCCCGGCGAGCGCCTCAACCTCTACCGGATGTACCGCGACATAAACGAGGTCGTGGGACCCGACGCCGTCGTCGTGGCGGACGGCGAGGCGACGATGGCCGTCTCGCGCGTGATGCAGCCGAACGCCCGCGCGAGGGAGAGGCTCGACGCCGGCACCACCGGGTGCATGGGGGTGGGCATCCCGTACGCGATCGGCGCCCAGATCGCGCGTCCCGAGGCGCGCGTGGTCTGCGCGATGGGGGACTTCGCCGCCGGCTGGAACGGGATGGATCTCGAGACCGCCGTCCGCTACGAGCTCCCGATACTCTTCGTGGTGGCGAACAACGGCAGCATCCGCCGCCGCCCGGGGCGCGCCCTCAGCGCCGACGACTTCGGCCCCGACGACGCGGTGCGCTACGACCGCCTGATGGCGGCCTTCGGGGGGCACGCCGAGCACGTCGAGAGCGCCCGCGAGCTCCGGCCCGCGCTCGAGCGTGCGGTGGCCTCGGGGCGCCCGGCCCTGGTGCACGCCCTCATCGACCCGGGGGCGCGCCGCAAGCAGCAGTCCTTCGGCTGGCTCAGCCGGGAGGGCCGCACGCAGTACGGCGCCGGCTAGACGCCCCTCGCGGCGCCCCGGCAAAGGTGTCAGAATGTGGCCCGCGGCAGGCGGCGCCGCGAACCCTCCGCGCCCGCGCCGCCGTAGCTTCGGAGGCACGAGATGGACTGGACCGACACGACCGATCAGGCGGCCTTCCGCGAGGACGTGCGGGACCTCATCGGGCACATGCCCGAGCGCTACCGCGAGATGGCGAAGCGCGACTGGCCCGGCTCGTACACCCAGTGGGCGCGCGACCGCATCTCGGACGACCCGGCGGCGAAGGAGGACGCGGCTCAGTGGCTCGGCGCCTTCGCCGACCGGGGCTGGGTCGCGCCGCACTGGCCGCGCGAGTACGGCGGGGGCGGTCTCTCCCCGATGGAGCAGTTCATCCTGAACCAGGAGATCGCCGACTCCAACGCGCCGGGCGCGGGCTCCAACGTCGGCATCGGGATGCTGGGCCCGGCGCTCATCGTGCACGGGACCGAGGAGCAGAAGCGGCGGTTCCTCCCCCCGATCCTCGCGGGCGAGGTCGTCTGGGCGCAGGGGTTCTCGGAGCCCGGGGCCGGCTCCGACCTGGCCTCGCTGCAGACCCGCGCCGTGCGCGACGGCGACGAGTACGTCATCAACGGGCAGAAGATCTGGACCACGCACGGCCACTACGCCGACTGGGTGCTCCTGCTCACCCGCACCGATCCCGAGGCGCCGAAGCACCGCGGGATCTCGTTCCTCCTCGTCGACAAGTACTCGCCGGGGGTGACGGTCCGCCCGATCATCGACATGGGCTGGGGTCACGAGGTCAACGAGACCTTCTTCGAGGACGTGCGCATCCCGGCCGACCAGATCGTGGGCGAGGAGAACCGCGGCTGGTACGTGGCGATG
>VYDC01000212.1 GCA_009843585.1 Chloroflexota bacterium
AGCCAGGCCCCCTCCCCCGCCGGCCCGAGCTGCGCCGCGACGGCGTGCCGGGGCAGCGCCGCCAGATCACCGAGCGTGGCGAGGCCGAGCACGGAGAGCCAGTCCCGCTCCTGCTCCTCGAGCGGGAGCACCCCGGCAGGCAACGCTGCGAGGAAGGCCCGCGCCTCCCCGCCGGCGACACGCAGCCAGCCCCCGGGTGACGCGACGGAGGCGGCCGCGCGCGCGGTGAAGCGACTGCGGGCCATCCCCAGCCGGGCGCCCAGGGCGCTCGGAACCGCCCCCAGCAGAGCCTGCGGGAGCGCCGCCTCCCCCGGATAAAGATCGTCGAGACCCCTCAGGTCGGCGTAGACCTCGCCCGGTGCCGCCTCCTCGACGAGCGGGCTGACCGTCGCCATCGCCTCCACGAGCTGCGAGGCCGCGCGGCGCGCGCGCGCGGGCCGCTCCGCGAGCACCGTGAGCCCGGGGCACCAGGCCATCGCCTCGCTGAGACGCTGCCCCGGCCGCACCCCGCGCCGCGCGGCCTCCGGGCTCGCCTCCGAGACGCGCCGGGCGCCGGCCTCCACGACGGCGGAGGGCCGTCCCCGCAGCTCGGGACGGCGGGCGACCTCGACCGAGAGGGCAAGCGCCGGCACCAGCAGGCACGCGATATGCGGATAGGAGGACGTCACGCACCACCCCCGCCGGCAGAACGGCGGGCATACTAGCAGAACGTGTGTTCTATCGCACGCCCCGACGCAGCGACGGGAGTCGGCACAGATGGAGTACCGTTCGCCAAAGCCAGGGCCGCTGAGGGTCCGCCGCAGGAGCGACCACCGGAACGCGAACGTTCCGGCACGTTGTGGGGACCCGGATGGGCCTGACCAGACCGTTCGCGGCGACATCGAGCGGCGGGCGGCGCCGGGCGTTCCTCGCCGCGGGCGCCCTCGCAACGGCCGCCATGCTCGCCATCGCCTGGAGCGAACCGGCTGCGGCGTCCGAGGAGGGCGCGCCGGGCCGGGCCGCCGCGGAGCAGCGAGGCGACACGCACCCGGCGAACGACGGCGCGGCGCGGTCGGAGCCGGGCCCGTCGGCCCTCACCTCCGTCAGCTCGGGGTGGCTCCACTCCTGCGGCGTCCGGCAGGACGGCTACCTCGTCTGCTGGGGCGACGACTCCCACGGCCAGGCCTCGCCGCCCCAGGGGACCTTCAGCTCCGTCAGCGCGGGCTACTTCCACAGCTGCGGCCTCCGGGCGGACGGCTCCCTCGCCTGCTGGGGCCTGGGCGTCTCCGGCCAGGCCTCGCCGCCGGAGGGGACGTTCAGCTCCGTCAGCTCGGGCTGGCTCCACTCCTGCGGCCTCCGGATGGACGGCTCCCTCGCCTGCTGGGGCGACGACCGCTACGGGCAGGCCTCGCCGCCCGCGGGCGAGTTCACGTCCATCAGCACCGGGGCGGCCCACGCCTGCGCCCTGCGGACCGACGGTAACGCCGCCTGCTGGGGCAACGACCAGCTCGGGCAGGCCGCGCCGCCCGCAGGCGGCTACGCATCCGTCAGCGCCGGGGAGCTCCACAGCTGCGGCGTCACCACGGACGGCGCCCTCGCCTGCTGGGGAGGGGACACCGACGGGCAGACCGCGCCGCCTGCGGGCGACTTCGCCTCCGTCAGCGCCGGAGGCCGACACAGCTGCGGCGTCACGACGGACGGCACGCTCGCCTGCTGGGGGGCGAACGCCGACGGCCAGGCCTCGCCGCCCGCGGGCGAGTTTGCATCCGTCAGCGCCGGGCGTTCCCACAGCTGCGGCATCAGGACGGACGGCTCCGTCCTCTGCTGGGGCAGCGACGCGTTCGGGAGATCCACGCCCCGCGCCGCGACCTCCACCTCCCTCGACGCCGGCGACCGCCACAGCTGCCGCGTCACCTCCGACGGCTTCCTCGACTGCTGGGGCGACAACGAGGACGGCCAGGCGACGCCGCCGGCAGGCATTTTCCGCTCCGTCAGCTCCGGGAGCGCCCACAACTGCGGCATCCGCTCCGACGGCACCCTCGCCTGCTGGGGCTGGAACGACGACGGCCAGGCGACGCCGCCCGAGGGGACCTTCCTCTCCGTCAGCGCCGGCTACTTCCATAGCTGCGGCGTCCAGTCCGACGGCGCCGTCGACTGCTGGGGCTCGCTCGCCGCGATCCTCCCCCTGCCGCCCCGCGACACGTTCACCTCCGTCAGCGCGGGGACATTCCACACCTGCGGCCTGCGGGCCGACGGCACGATCGCCTGCTGGGGACGGAACGACGTCGGTGAGTCCACGCCGCCTGAGGGGGAGTTCCTCTCCCTGAGCTCCCCCCACAGCCACGGCTGCGGCGTGCGCACCGACGGCACCCTCGCCTGCTGGGGCTGGAACGAGGACGGCCAGGCGAGCCCGCCCCGGGGGACCTTCGTCTCCGTGAGCTCCGGCCACCGCCACACCTGCGGCCTGAGGAGCGACGGCACCGTCTCGTGCTGGGGCCTGAGCGAGCACGGCCGGACGAGGGCGCCCGCGGGGGAGTTCGTCTCGGTCAGCTCGGGCTACCGCCACGCCTGCGGCGTCCGGCCCGACGACAGCGTCGAGTGCTGGGGCTACGACGAGCAGGGGGAATCCACCCCGCCTCCCGGGCGGCTCGTCTCCGTCGCGACCGGGGCGCTGCACAGCTGCGCCCTGCGCGCCGACGGGTCGGCCCTGTGCTGGGGCGACGACGAGCACGGCCAGGCCTCGCCGCCCAGGCGGACGTTCAGCTCCATCAGCCTGGGAGAACGCCACAGCTGCGGGCTCGAGGCCTCGGGCTCCGTGGCCTGCTGGGGCGACGACCGCTACGGGCAGTCCTCGCCGCCCTCCGGGGAGTTTGCCTCCGTCAGCTCGGGCTGGGAGCACAGCTGCGGACTCCGGTCCGACGGCTCCGTGGCCTGCTGGGGCGACGACCGCTACGGTCGCTCGACGCCGCCCGGGGGGACCTTCACCTCGGTCAGCGCCGGACCGCGCCACAGCTGCGGCCTCCGGCCCGACGGCTCGGTTGAGTGCTGGGGGAGCGGCGCCTTCGGCAGGGCCGATCCGCCCGACGAGCGCTTCACCTCCGTCAGCTCAGGGTGGCTCCATTCCTGTGGCGTCCGCCAGGACGGCGCTGCCCTCTGCTGGGGCAACGACCAGGACGGCCAGGCCTCGCCGCCTCCGGGGCAGTTCGTCTCCGTGAGCGCGGGACGGCTTGCGAGCTGCGGCGTTCGGGGCGACGGCTCGGTCGCCTGCTGGGGGAGCCGCGATCGATACCGCCTGCCGAAGGCCCCCGCCGGGGAGTTCTCCCTCGTCAGCACCCGCTGGCTCCACGCCTGCGCGCTCAGGAGCGACGGCTCGGCCCTCTGCTGGGGCGACGACGAGTACGGTCAGGCGACGCCGCCTCAGGGGGAGTTCGCCTCCGTCAGCTCCGGGAGGTTCCACGCCTGCGGCCTCCGGGCCGACCGCTCCGTCGCCTGCTGGGGCCGCGATACCTACGGCCAGGCGACGCCCCCGGAGGGGCGGTTCCTCGCCGTCAGCTCGGGCGGCTTCCACACCTGCGGCCTCCGGACCGACCGCTCCGTCTCGTGCTGGGGCTACGACCAGTTCGACCAGAGCGCCGCCCCCGAGGGGAGGTTCCGCTCCGTCAGCTCAGGATGGTTCCACAGCTGCGCGGTGCGGGCCGACCGCTCCGCCGTCTGCTGGGGCAGCGAGGAACTGGGCAAGGCGGCGGCCCCGGAGGGGGAGTTCACGGCCGTCAGCGCCGGTGGGACGCACAGCTGCGGCATCCGCTCAGACGGCACCGTCGCCTGCTGGGGCCATGACAACGAGGGCCAGGCCTCGCCGCCTCAGGGGGAGTTCACGGCCGTGAGCGCCGGGGGGTTCCACAGCTGCGGCCTGCGCCCGGACGGCACCCTCGCCTGCTGGGGTCGCGACGCCGACGGCCAGGCGACGCCGCCCGGGGGGAGGTTTGTCGCCGTCACCGCGGGACGGACGCACAGCTGCGCCCTCCGCACCGACGGCACCGCCATCTGCTGGGGCGACGACGGGGACGGTCCGCCGGTTCCCGCGAACGAGACCTTCCTCTCGATCAGCTGCTCCCAGGCCGGTTTCACCTACGGCGTGCGCTCCGACGGCACCCTCGCACGCTGGGGCCGGGCGCTCCTCGTGCCGGTCGACAGCCCGTAGCCCGGCGCCTCCGTCAGGCAGGCGCCCTACGGGCTGTAGCCGGAGCGCGGCCCGAGCGCGGCCGCGGCCTGCGTGAGGCGGTTCAGGAGGAACTGGAGGTCGTCGTAGGCCTCGAGCGATCCGAGCACCTGGCGGAGAACCGCCAGCTCCCGGCTGAGGGCGGCGAGGTCGTCGAAGATCGCGGCGTGGTCGACCTCGGCGTTCTCGACCTGCGGCGAGAGCGCGCTGTAGCGGTCGGCGGCGAGCCCCACGATCGCCGCCAGCCGGAAGGAGCGGTCGGCGCCGGCGAAGGAGGCGCCCGTGTCACCGGCGATGCGCGCCTCCTGGCTGCGCGACTCCCGGGACGACGGATCGACCCACCTCACCTCGACGCTCCCCAGCGCCGTGCGGCCGACCAGGGCGCCCTCCTGGAGGACGATCTCGTAGAGCGCCGTCGTGGCCGTCCCGGAGGGGAGCTCGGCGAACTCCCGGCGGTCCTGCTCGAAGGTGTGATCGGGCGTGATGCGGTTCTCGTAGCCGACGACGCGCCAGGCGCGGACGACCGCGGGATCCCACGTGATCTGGGCCCGCGCCTGGTCGGCGAAGGGAGTGGAGAGCGCCAGCCAGCTCTCCCGGCGGAAGGTCTGGCGCGCCTGCTCGGCGCTGTCGAGGTAGCGGTACCAGCCGTTCCCGTGCTGGGCGAGCTGCTCGAGCAGGACGTCGTTGTAGTTCTCGATCCCGACGCCGATCGTGATCAGGCGCAGCGGGTTGGCGCCGTCGGCATCCGGCGCCGACTCGAGGATGGCGAACGGGTTGGTCGCGTCCACGTTCGCCACGCCGTCGGACATCAGGATGACGTAGTTGTAGGCCCCGGGGCGCTCGTCGCGGGCGGCGCTCGCGAGCCGGACGCCGAGATCGATGCCGGCCTGCACGTTCGTGCTCCGGTGCGGCGCCAGCCGCCCGATCGACCGCACGACCCGCTCGTCGTCGGGCGCGCTGTGCGTGACGGTGTACTCCTCGATGACCTCGGAGGTGAAGTGAACGACGGCGATCCGATCGCGGGGGCGGAGGCTCTCGCGGATGCTCTCCGCCGCCGCGCGGGCGATCGCGACGCGGTTCCCCGTGCCCATGGAGCCCGATGCGTCGAGCACGAGGGTCACGTTCAGGGGCGCGTCGTCCGGAAGCTCGGGCGCCTGGAGCGCGATGCGCACGAGGTGCCGGTCGGCGTCGAGCGGATGCCGCGCGACATCGCTCGTGACGGCGAAGCGGCCGGTGTCGCCCGGTGGGGCGTAGCCGTAGTCGAAGGAGTTGATCCACTCCTCCGCCCGGACCGAGTCGGGCTCGACGGTGTAGCCGTTGCGGACCCAGGAGAGGGCGAGGAAGTACGAGGTACGGTCGGTGTCGAGGCTGAACGTCGAGACGGCGTCGACGGAGGTCTCCACGAAGGGCGTGCGGCCGTAGTCCTCGAACGTGGTCCCGGCGGGCTGCGGTGGCCGGGGCGGGTGATCGAGCCCGGGCGGGTGCTTGCTCTCGGGCGGCGAGCCGGTGGCGGGAGGCGGCTCCGAGAC
>VYDC01000014.1 GCA_009843585.1 Chloroflexota bacterium
TTGTACAGGAGCGGTGCAAACGCGGGCGCGACGAAGTGCTGCCGGGCGTTGAGCACGCCGGTCAGCATCCCCGAGATGCCGAAGAAGATCGGCGAGATGAGCATGATCCGCGTCAGCTCGACCGCGAGCGAGGTCAGCTCCGCCTCCCGGCCGCTCCCCTCCCCGAGGCCCGGAGCGAGCAGCGGCACGAGCCACGGGGCGCCGGCGAAGGCGAGAAGTGCCACCGCCAGCGTCGCCAGGCTGATCAGATTGAGCACCCCGGAGGCGAGCGCCCACGCGGCGTCGGCGCTCTCCCGGAGACGCACCCGAGCGAAGACGGGGATGAAGGCCGCCGAGAGCGTCGCGCCGGCGAGCAGCTGGAAGACGAGATCGGGGATGCGAAAGGCGATCCAGTAGGCGGCGAGCTCCGCCTCGGTGCCGAAGGCGTCGGCGATGACGACCGACCGCAGCAGCCCCAGAAGCCGGGACAGCAGGAAGCCCGCGGCGACGACGGCGGCCGCCCACGCGACGCCCTGCTCCGTCACGCCGCGCATCAGGAACCTGCGGAGCCCGGCGACGGACTCCGCCTCGCTCGCGCTCCCGCCGAGCAGCTCCGCGCCCGGCTCAGGCCCCGGACGCGAGGGGCCCGCGTCCTCGGGCTCGTCGCCGGCGGGCGGAGGTCGATGCATCGGCTCGATCGTGCGCGCGAGCCGGTTGGGAGGCAAGGATGGACGGCACCGCGGCCCGGGGCTACGATCGCGCGGGCGCCGCCTCGGGCGGCCACCAGTCGCGGAGACGAGATGGCGAACTCGCCCCAGGCCCGCAAGCGCGCGCGCCAGAACGACCGGCGCGCGGCCCGGCTCCGGCCGTACCGCACGCGCGCCTCGCGCGCGGTACGCGACGCGAGGGAGGCGATCGCCGACGGGGCGCCCGAGTCGGCCGAGCTGGTACGCGACGCCCAGTCGGCGCTCGATCGGGCCGCCCGACGCCGGATCATCCACCCCAACGCCGCCGCACGGCGCAAGTCGCGGCTCGCCGAGCAGCTCCGGGAGTCCGCCGCCGACTAATCGCAGGCCCCGCCACGAGCGGCGCGGGCGATCACCCCCACCGCGCGGTCGCCGGCGCAGACCCGGCGGGGCAACCCGGCACGTCAGGCAAGAACGCGCGATACTTCGGCGGGGCGCGAGGGGCGGGAGCCGCGTGCGGGCGACGATCTTCCACCGACCGGGGCAGGTCAGCGTCGAGGAGAGGGCAACGCGCCAGCCGGCGCCGGGCGAGCTCCGGCTGCGGATCGCGGCGGCGGCGCTCTGTGCCTCCGACGTCCGCGTCTACCGGGGCGAGAAGTACGCCCTGCCGGGGGTCGTCCCCGGCCACGAGCTCGCCGGCGTCGTCGACGCCGTCGGCGAGGGCGTCGACGACTACGCCGCCGGCGATCGCGTCGTGATCTGCCCGATCATCGCCTGCGGCCGCTGCCGCTTCTGCGCCCGGGGACGACGCAACCGCTGCGCCAGCCGGCGCACGCTCGGCTACGACCTGGACGGCGGCTTCGCCGAGCAGATGACCGTCCCCCGCGAGCTCCTCGAGCTCGGGCACGTGCTGCGCGTCCCGCCGTCCCTCCCGCTCGAGGTCGCGGCGATCGCCGAGCCCGTCGCCTGCACCCTCAACTCCCTGGACCTTCTCGGCGTGCGGCCGGGCAGCTCGCTCGCCATCCTCGGTGCCGGCCCGATGGGACTCCTCCACCTGCTGATCGGGCGTGCATCCGGGGCCGCTCCGATCGTGGTCTCCGAGCCGGTCGCCGAGCGGCGGGAGATCGCCAGGCGCTGGGGCGCCGACATCGTCGTCGACCCGGAGTCGGAGGACCTCGAGGCCTCCGTCCGCGCCCAGACCGACGGATACGGCGCCGACGCGGTCGCCGTCTCCGTCGGCGTCGCGCGGCTCGCGACGCAGGCGCTGCAGATCGCCTCGCGCCAGGGCGTCGTCAACCTCTTCGCGGGTTTCCCCCCGGGAGCGACGATCCCGCTCGACCTGAACGCGCTCCACTACGCCGAGATCGTGCTCTCCGGCTCGCAGAACGCCACCACCGAGCAGTACCGGCGTGCCGTGGCCCTGCTCTCGGCGCTGCCGCAGGTGAGCGAGCTCATCACCCACCGCTACGGGATCGAGCAGGCGCCCGAGGCGTACGCCTCGCGGCTGCAGCTCTCCGGGCTGAAGTCACTCGTCGAGTTCCCCGGGGTGGACGGCCGCTGATGGCGACGGGGAACACCGGCGCGGGCGCCGACGAGCCGCGCGCGCCCGGCGCGGAGGCCGGAGGCGAGCCCGACGCGTCGTCGCCCGGCGTCGGCGAGGTGCTCCGCCGCCGACGCACCGAGCGCGGGATCACGCTCAGTGACGCCGAGCGCGACACCCGCATCAACCGGACGTACCTGCAGGCATTGGAGGCCGAGCGCTGGGACGCGCTCCCGGCGCCCGTCTACACGCGGGGCTTCCTGCGCTCCTACGGCCGGCACCTCGAGCTCGACGCCGGGGAGCTCGTCTCGATGCTTCCCGCGGAGCTCCCGCGCCCTCGGGGGCTCGAGCCGCTCCCGGGACTGCGGCGCCGCCACGCCTCGCTCGCACTCGACGTTCCGCGCGTGCTCCTCGTGACGCTGGCGGTCGTCGCCGCGATCGCGGTCGCGGTGGCCGCGATCCAGTTCCGGGCCGCGGGCGGCGAGGGGGAGGGCACACCGGCGGAGAGCGCACAGCCGGCGACGCCGACCGCGACCCCCGACGCCGACGCGACGGTGCCGCCGGCCGAGCCCGGCACGACCCCCGACTTCTCGGGCGTGACCCTGGAGACGGCGCGCGAGACGCTGGAGGAGCTGGGACTCCTCTTCAACGTGATCGAGATTGCGACCGACTCGGCGCCTCCCGGCGTCGTCTTCGGCCAGTCGCCGGCCGCCGGCGAGCCGGTCGCCCCCGGGGACCCGATCACGCTGATCGTCTCCTCGGGCACGCCCTAGCCCGATGCGCTACCACGTCGTGACGCTCGGCTGCGCCAAGAACACGGTCGACTCCATGCGCCTCGACCAGGCGCTGCGGCACCGCCGGCACCACGCGGTCTCCGACCCCACCGACGCGGAGCTCGTCCTGGTCAACACCTGCGGCTTCATCGACGCCGCGAAGGAGGAATCGCTCTCCGTCATCCGCGAGCTCGACGGAGCGCGCCCGGAGGGTCAGCGGCTCTTCGTGATCGGCTGCATGACGGAGATCGCGGAGCAGGAGGTGCTGCGCGCGGTGCCCGGCGTCGATGCCACCTTCGGGGCGGAGGCCTGGGACGAGATCGCCGCCACCGTGGGGCACGCCGACGCCCGCTACGACATCCCCGAGCCCCGGCCGCTGATCGCGCCCGGCACGCCCTCCGCGTACCTGAAGATCTCCGACGGCTGCGACCGCCCGTGCACCTTCTGCATCATCCCCACCATCAAGGGCGCCATGCACTCCGCGCCGCGCGGGCGCCTGCTCGCCGAGGCGACGGCGTACGCCGCGGCCGGCGTCTCCGAGCTGGTGCTGGTCGCCCAGGACTCCACGGCCTACGCCGAGGACCGGGGCGAGCGCGACGGCCTCGCGGCGCTGCTGGAGGAGCTCTCGGCGGCCGTGCCAACCGTGCCCTGGATTCGGCTGATGTATGCGTACCCCGGGCGCGTCACGCCGCGCCTGGCCCGGACGATGGCGGAGCTCCCCAACGTCGTCCCCTACGTCGACATCCCGCTGCAGCACGGCTCGGAGGCCGTGCTCCGGCGGATGAAGCGCCCCGGCCTGCGCGTGGCGAGGCGCAGTCTGGAGGCTCTCCGGGCCGAGATGCCGGAGGTCGCGATCCGCACCACCTTCATCGTCGGCTTCCCGGGAGAGAGCGACTCCGAGTTCGAGGAGCTGCTCGGCTTCGTCGAGGAGCAGCGCTTCGACCACGTCGGCGCCTTCCTCTACTCGCCGCAGCCGGGAACGCCGGCCGCCGACCGCGCGGAGGTCCTCGGCGGCATCCCCGAGCCGGGGCTGGCCAAGGAGCGGTACGGCCGGCTCATGGAGCTCGCGCAGGAGATCTCGCTCGCGCGCAACCGCGCGCTCATGGGGCGCGAGCTGGAGGTGCTCGTCGAGTCGGCCCGTCCGGTCGAGTCCGCGGGGGCGGACGGCCCGGTCGTGGTCGGCCGCACCTACCGCGACGCGCCCGAGGTCGACGGGCTCGCGCTGCTCAAGGGCGAGTTCGCGCCCGGGGAGCTCGTCCGCGCGCGGGTGGAGGGGGCGCTCCCGTACGACCTCCTGCTCTCCCCCGCAGGGCCGCCCGCCGCCACGGAGACGGCGGGAGTGCCGGGGCGCGGCCGGCGCGGGGCGGGCCAGCGGTATCGCGCGCGGCGCGGCGGCAGGAGATCGCCCCGCCGGGGAGGCTGAGCCCGCCCCCAGGTGCGGCCCCGCGCGCCGTCAGCCGCGCGGCAGGCCGAGACCCCGGGTCGCGATCACGTTGCGCTGGATCTCCGAGGAGCCCGCGGCGATCGTGGCCGGGATCGAGCCGACGTAGCCCACCGTGAAGCGCGCCTTCATCGGTGCGAGCGGGTGCGTCCCGTCCCAGATCCCGGCGTAGAGCCCGAAGACCTTGGTCGCCGTGCGCTGCAGCGTCTGTCCGAGCTCGGAGCCGAACATCTTGTTCACGGAGGCCTCGTAGTTGGGGACGGCGCCCGTGGCCTGAATGGAGGCGATGCGCAGCGAGAAGCTGTACTGCACCTCCGTCTGGACGAAGTGATGCGCGAGCTCCTGACGCAGCGAGTCGACGCGACCCAGTCGGGAGAAGCGGCGCCCCTCGCCCGAGGCGTAGTCGAGCAGGGCCCGGATCGCCTTGCGGTTCACCACCGCCCCCGAGACGTTCGAGCGCTCGAAGTCGAGCAGCGTCGTCGCGACGTACCAGCCTCGGTTCTCCTCGCCGACGCGGTTGGTGACCGGGACGCGGACGTCCTCGAAGAAGACCTCGTTGACGTAGTGGCGGCCGGTCGCGTCGACGATCGGGCGTACCTCGATGCCCGGCGTGTGGAGGTCCACCATCAGGAACGTGATCCCGCGGTGCTTGGGCGCCTCCGGATCGGTGCGGACCAACAGCGACGCCCAGTCGGCGTCATGACCGCCCGAGGTCCAGATCTTCTGGCCGTTGACGACGTACTCGTCGCCGTCTCGCACGGCGCGCGTCGAGAGCGACGCAAGGTCGGATCCGGCGCAGGGCTCGGAGAAGCACTGCGCCCAGCCGCCGTCGCCGGCGAGCATGCGCGGGAGATGCTCGCGGCGCTGCTCCTCGGTCCCGTGGATGACGAGCGTCGACCCCATCAGCCGGATCCCTATCGGATCGATCACCGGCGCCGCCGCCCCGGCCACCTCCTCGGCGAAGATGAACTGCTCCATCACCGAGAGATCGGCGCCACCGTAGCGGGCCGGCCAGTGGGGCGCCGTCCAGCCGCGCCGGCCGACGGCGTGCCCCCAGTCCTCCGCGGCGCGGCGGACCTCCGGATCGTCGGACTTGCGATCGTGCCGCCAGTCCCCGGTGGGGGGAGGATCGTGCGGCCCCCGTGCGTCCAGGTTCCGGTAGCCGGGTGGGAGCTCCTCCTCCAGGAAGGATCGCACCCCCGCCCGGAACGCGGCCTGATCGGCGGTGTCGGACCAGTCCACCGGGACCACCCCCTCCCCGGCGGCCGTCGCGGGGCCGCCCCGCGCGCACACCATAGCCC